>JAYVLF010000021.1:0-16220 GCA_043759615.1 Minisyncoccota bacterium
CATGTCAGGCAAAGTTGAACCTTTTTCATCTTTCATCATGATGATATTCATGTGAGAAAGTTCTTTGCTTGGTTGCTTGTTCCTTTTCACTAATTCATAAAAAGTTTGAAATGAAAGGACTCCTCCATCAGTCTCAGATAAAGCTAGTCTTGTTGGCACCACTTTCTGGTGCCGAATAAAAGAAGTTTGATGTTTGTCTCCAGGCAATGAAACCTTGTGTCCAAATTTCTCAATCAATTTTGATGAAACATAGCTGAATGGTGTAGTTACGTCCTGTGACATGTGGACGACGTCTCCAAACTCTATCTCCTTACTTGGTTTAAAAAGAATTGGATGAGTCGTGATAAAATCTGCAACTTTTAACTGTATCATTTCGTATTCCTTTCTAAATAATATTGTACGAATTTAGTACATCTTACTCTTATTTTTCTGGTTTTGCAAATTTATAATACGTTAGCTTTATGGCTTTGACAAGACTTTCCATTTCTTTTTTGGTGGTCCCTCTACCCATGGATATCCTTATGTTTTCAGAGCTTTGTTTGACTGTGGCGCCGAGTGCTTGCAAGACATATGATCCAGAACCTGTCTCCATGGCAGCACAAGCGCTCTTGTGTGATACAGCAAAACCTAATTCGTCCAGTCTGATAACCATCTCATCACTTTCAAAATCTGGCATACCTAGATTTATTATATTTGGTAGAGTATTTTCTGCTTTACTCCAAACTATTATTTCCGGTATTTCTTTTTGTATATTTTTTATAAATTCCTTTTTTAATATTTCTAGTCTTACAGTCTCTTTCATCTTATGATTTTTACTTTTTATATTGTTTGTATCTGTGAGAGAGTTCGTGAGACGTATGACACTATCCACATCTTCTGTACCGCTCCAGAGATTGTTTTCTTGCCCACCACCAAATATTATAGGATTTAGTGTTAGACTTTTGTTGTATATGAGAGCCCCCACTCCTTTGCCAGCATATATTTTGCTACCGTTAAAACTTATCATATCTAGTCTATTACTATTCATACGTATATCTAAATAGTTCACAGCTTGTGTCGCATCAGTATGAAAATATATCTCAGAGTTATTTTCTCTTTTGTGTTCAGATATAACTCTACCGATTTCTTTTATGGGCTGTATCGTACCTATCTCATTGCTCGCATAGATGATACTGACTAGTTTCGTATTCGGTTTCAATGCTTCACGCAAGTTTCTTAGACTCACTATTCCGGTTTCGTCGACTGGGAGTATAGTGAGCTCAACTTTCTTTTCTCTTTGCAAAAACTTTGCACACTCTATCACTGCGGGGTGTTCTACAGCAGAGATGATGAGATGATCTCCAGTAGAGAGTGTCCCTTGGAGTGCTATATTTATACTTTGGGTAGCACTTCCCGTGAAGATTATTTTTTGTGAGACAGCGTCAAAGTAGTGTAAGATTTCTTTGCGAGAGTTTTCTATTAGATTTTTGACTTCCACGGCTTCTTTGTATATGCCAGATGGGTTAGCAAAGAGAGAGGTAGAAATAGACGTCACGTCCATAGACTGAGGTGTCGCAGCCGCATGGTCTAGATACACTCTTTTACTTTTCTTGTTAAAAATTTTGAACATATATTTATTTTAACATATTTAGGAACTCTTGTTCGTTTATGACAGTTACTCCCAGAGTTTCTGCATCTTTTAGTTTACTCCCAGCATTTTCTCCGGCGAGCAGATAGTTGGTCTTCTTACTAACACTACCACTAATTACTCCATCATGTGATAGTACTATATCTTTGTAGTAGTCACGTGATTTTGAAAGTGTACCTGTGATCACAAATGTTTTGTCGATAAAATTTTCATTTGCTGTTATGGTTTTGTTCTCATTTTTTATGCTCTCTATTTTTAGTTCCTTTTCTAATTCTCTTATAATATTCAGATTTTTCTGGTTTTTAAGATATTCATTTATGCTCTCAGCCACTACCTCCCCTACACCATCTATGTTTTTCAAATCTTCTAAACTCTCAGCTATCAGTTCAGTTATATTATCAAAGTTCTTGGCTACATCTCTCGCAGTAGTCTCACCCACATGACGTATGCCGAGACTGTATATCAGGCTATTTAGTTTGACTTTGCGACTAGCATTTATACTACTGATTATATTCTCAGCACTCTTTTTGCCAAAGCCAAACAGATTTTCTATATTTTCCACTTTTAATTTGTATATAGAAGTATAGTCAGTCAGAAGACCAAGCTCATAAAACTCATAGATAATCTTCTCTCCTAATCCATCTATGTTCATACCCTTTTTGCTGACGAAGTGTACCAGGTTTTCTAAGTGCTTTGCCTCACAGTTTTCGTTTTTGCAAAATAGTGCGACGCTCTCTACACCTTTTTGTATTTCCTTTTTTAGTTCGCTAGAGCATACAGGACATTTGCTAGGCATGGTGTAGCTCTTACTATTTTCTTTACGTAGACTAGAGACAACTTCAAATATCTCAGGTATCACATCCCCTGCCTTTCGCAGCATCACTGTATCTCCGATTCTCACATCTAACCTTTTTATCTCATTGGCATTGTGTAGAGTGGCACGCGATACAGTTGATCCAGCTAGTAGCGTAGGAGTGAGAGAGGCTACTGGAGTGATAGCCCCTGTTCTGCCTACCTGACAGACAATATCTAGTACTACAGCTGTAGACTCCTCTGCTGGGAATTTATAAGCTATACCTGCCCTAGGGCTCTTGGCAGTGTATCCGAGTGTATCCCAAACATCACGCTGATTTATCTTTATGACCAGCCCATCTACTCCATATTCATTATCATTTCGAATATTTGAAAACTTATCATAGAGATTTTGTATTTCATTTATATCATTGCAGACGACTGTCTCAGAGTTAACTAGGAATTTATTCTCACGGAGAAAGTCTAGTTCTCTCATCTGAGAGTTTAGACTTAGCTGAGCTAAAACCTCCTTCTCTGCTTCTATATCATAAGCAAAAAATTGCAAGTTCCTGCTAGCTACTACGCTACTATTTAATTGACGCAAAGTTCCAGCACTCAGATTTCTGGTGTTAGCATACTCTGGCAGATTTTCACTTTGTAGTTTTTTATTTATTTTTACCAGATCACTCTGCTTCATCCAGCACTCCCCTATCACAGTGATATCTACTTTGTCTTTTAGTTTGAGGGGTATGGTTTTGATCGTACGTATATTTTGAGTTACGTCTTCACCCACAGAACCATCCCCACGAGTAGCAGCAGATATCAAAACCCCTTCTTTGTAGGTTAGTATGACTTTTAGTCCATCTATTTTGAGTTCGCAGACATAGTCATACTTAGTATTTAGATTCTCTTTTGTCAGTATCTTGTCATTTCTATCTTGCCAGTCTTTGAGTTCAGTCATATCAAAAACATTATCAAAACTCCACTGCTTGTACTGATGTTTTATCTTTACGAAGTGGGTTAATACTTCACCCCCAACCTTTTTGCTAGGACTAGCTTCACTATCATACTTAGGGTATTCTCTTTCTAATTTTACTAGTTCACTCATCATGCTGTCGTACACAGCGTCGCTAATCTTTGGCTCGTCTTTCACATGGTAAAAATACCTATGTTCATCAAGCTCTTTTCTGAGATTCTCTATTCTATTTTGTATATCTTTCGCCTCCTCCATATACACACATTATAACATATTTATCCCTCCACTACCTTTACCACTACACGCTCTATCACGCGTGGACCCGCGCATGGAACTTTGCCTCTAGCTATATACATCCTATCACCCGTAGTTGAGGCAGCATAAACTTCGAGAGTCACACAACTCTTTGAGGGTAGTTGATCACCAGAAACTTCGAACTTTGTCATCACCCCGCCAGCATATATCGATGAGTCAAAAGAAGGGTTAATATATGACATGGTTGTAGTTGATTTTATTTGTTGAACTACAGAGTTAACGGTCTTGGTATAGCTGAGCGCATTTGTTGCTGTAGCAGAAGAGAGGTCGGTATTTAGCGGTGAACCAGAAAAGACTGGACCCTCGAGACATTTGAGCGTAGAGATATCATAAGTTGCTCTGTATTCACTATCAAAAAAAGCTGAGAGATTTTTGTTTGTCGGGAAAACTTTCTTTTGCTCTCCTAGAGAGGTGATCATACTAAAGTCATTGTCTAGTGTGCCAGCACAAGTTAATACAGAGTCAGCTAGAGCATAAGCGATATTACTATCAACACTAGCAATGCTCAGTTTCAGATCTCGTATGAGTAGTGTAGATATGGCAATACCGATAGACAGTACTGCTCCAAGTATGATAAGAGCTAGACCGAGGACAAATCCCCTTTCTTTTTGTCTTCTCTGTGTTTTTATATTATTTGTTTTCATATTTTAATATATATAATTGTAAACTTTTACACTGTCTTTTGTATCTTCATCACAGGTAAGAGCTTTGCCATAACAGATAATACTGATAACTTTGGCGGCTATATTGTAACCAGACCCACCACCGGTATAGCTGAAGCTGTCAGTGCCAGATACTACTATATTTCTCTTGTAAACAGTCTTTGTGTTTGCCACACTACTAGTCGCAGTCTCACAAGTGTACTCTTTACTAGTTGGATTTTGATATAAACTACAAGGCAAGAGTTTAACTGTATTCACTGGTAAGCCAGTCATGTCATAACCCCCACTAAAACTATTTATAAATATCTGAAGTGAGGCTTTTGACGGATCTCCTGCACAGTTAGGTATAGAGCCAGCCGTATCATTAACACAGACTAGTCTCAGCTCTTGTCTATAATTATTTGCAAACTCTACAGTTTGACTTGCTATATAGCTAGCGAGAGTCCTATCATTTGCAAGTTTCGTATATTTTAGTGACTGTATCGATAGAGTGAGCGGAGCGATGATGGTCGTGAGGAGTATGGATATGGCAACTAGAGACTCCATCATAGCAAAAGCTCTCAAGTCTATCTTTTTTTCTATTTTCATATTTTGTTTTGATTTTATTTTAAACATATATTTAAAAGTCTAGTCTTCTCTGAGAAGAGGCTGACTCTACACTAAAAGAGACAACTGGAGCTATCTTAGTTTTTCCACTAACTATGAGTTTTATTAGAGGTTGTTTCAGGTTGCCTGTGTCATATTTTGCTGTACCACTTATGATAAAATTAAAATCTTCAATACTAATGTTATCGGTAGTTAAGTTTTCTGTAGAGTCATCCCCGCTAGAGGTGCGATTATAGCTAGAGTTCACATAAAAGGTCTCTTTTACTATCTGTTTCGTGGTACTCTGATAAAAATAAGCTACACGTTTTAATGGATCATAGCCTTGAGGTTGGAAGACTACTCCGATTCCTCCTGCACCCGTAGCGCAGTCTTTTAACAGTGAGTAATTCCCAAGATTAACAGACCCAGAAAGTATTTCATTGGCAGAGAGACAATAATAACCACTTCCCTGTTTGCTCTCACGCAAGAGATCCTCTAGCACTAGGTTTAGGTTATCGTATACATTACGAGTAGCTTTTAACCTGGTATTTATCTTATAAGTTGATATGAGTGTTGATATAGCTAGTAAACAAACAAAAGTAAAAAGAGAAACAGAAACCAGTGTCTCTATGAGAGAGAATCCTCGGATTCCTTTTTTGTTGTTTTGTTTTATCATATAGAGTTATCAGAACAGAGTTTTTGATCTATGGTTACTTGTCCTAGCTTGTATACACGCACACATCTAACATTCACATTGCCCGCACTTTCCAGGGCTGAAGTTTTTATCTCTATATAGGCTACGTCAAACTCCTTTTTAAAATCACTAGCCGGTGAAGTATCCGTCTCTATGTCAGAGATATGAGCTTGTTGATTTGGGCGGACAAACACTACTGAAAGTTTCGGGATATTGCATGTCTTGCTGGAGGTTTTCTTGACACACATATTAGTGATAGTTATCTTGCCACCCAGATAAGTATCTTTAAAAACCGTATCTGCTGGAGAGCCTCCAGAGACAAAGGTGTTGTAATATCTGTTGCTGACATAGAGACCATTTTCTTTTGGTAAAGCGTTGTATATAGAGTCAGTAAACTCCTTTATGTGCTGTGCCTCTATATAAACTCCATCTCCTCTTGCTGTTCCTCCACGAGAAGCACCAAATACTTGAGCTGATCTATACATGGAGACGAGTTCGCTCACGCTTTTCTGATAGTCTATCTCAGCATTCATACGAGGGTACTTTAGGAATGAAACTGCCATGATAATCCCAAATATAGTAATAGAGATGAGAACTTCTAATAAAGTAAAAGCTCTCATGTTTCTATTTTTGTATTTGTTATAGATAGAGTATTTCATGTAGTCCGAGTATATCTGCTGAAGTGAAAAAAGCTAAGAACATACCAAGTATGATGAATGGAGCAAAAGGTATTTCTGATTTTAGATTATAATCTTTCCTATGTAGGAACATCAGAGCGAGAGAAACAAAAGCTCCTATCCAAACTGAGTAGAAAAATCCAGAACTTGCGATAGGTAAACCAAAGATAAAGCCAAAAGCTGCGTATACTAGTATGTCTCCTGCCCCTACCCAGCGTCCTCTTGAGAATAGATGAAGGAAAGCAAACGGTAAAGCTATGATGATGCCCGACATGAAGTCGTATAGATTAAATCCATATACATATTGCCTAACTATCGTAGCTATCAGACCCATGACTATCATGATGGTAACAGACTCAAATGGAACCACTGTATGACGTATGTCATACACGACGATCACCACAGAGAGAATAATCAATACAGAGAAGAATATCAAGAGTCCTAATTGATAATTCGTATTGGCAGTTAAGTTTTGTAAAGTTAAAACTAGTGCTGATACGGATAATCCTGAAAATAGTTCAACCCAAAGGTATAGCGAAGAGAATTTTGACTTGCATCCTTTACACTTACCTCTTTGCAAGAGATATGATATCACTGGGATGTTTTCTTGCCATGTGAGTTCCTTTGTGCAGCTCATACACTGACTCCTACCACCCCAAAAGCTTTTAACTCTATATCTGTCTGACACGACTAAAGCAAAAGAGCCGAGAGCAGCACCAAATATAAAGGCGAAAAATAAAGTTACTAAGATCATCAGTATAGATTATTTTTCTACGATACTAGGGTATAAGGTCGTACACACAGTCTGCTGTGCCTGCAGTAGCTAAGAGTGTTGATGAATGTAATATACAAGTTTCTACATTTGCACGTGCGTTTATAGTTCCATCAGATCCTCCGGCAGTAACACCGTTAAAGTCTGCGATAGTCACAGCATCTGAATCACCTTGATGTGCAGTATTTAGGGCCTCTAGCTGTACTGCCAGTTGATATGAATCACAAACTGGTCCGGTAGCAGCAGAACATCCAACTCCTACATAAGAGTAAACACCATTAGTAGAATTTGCTGATATTTTATTTTCTATCTTGTCTGCGATTAAACATCCTACACCTTTACATGTTGCTGTTGTTCCTGTAGCGTAGCCACTTGCTGGATATTTGCCACCGTTTTGTTGTGAATATAGTAACATTCCTGCACTGATACCTTTTAACTCAGAAACTTTACGGCCATCACGTGCTTTTGCTAGAGCATTTGAAAAGCTCGGTAATATTATAACTGATAATATACCGATAATCGCGATAACCACGATCAGCTCGAGTAATGTAAAACCTCTCAATCCACTAATTTTGCTTTTTTGCATAATATTTTTATTTTTTTATTTCTTAATATATACAGTATATCATCTTTGAGATATGGGTATACTTAGTTATACACAGATAATTCTGAGGACTAGACGGGAAGAGATAAAAGATATAGAATGAAAATATGAACAAGAGATATCTCTCCCCCATAGCTATAGTGGCTACTCTCTCCTTTATTCTCATGGTTACAGTTTATTTTGGTGAGAAGTTTAACAACACAGAAACAGTTAAAAATTCAGCAGTGATCTCTTTCGTAGGGCAACAAAGTCAAAATCCCAATACAGTAATACAAGAGCCTCCGGTAGTGCTAGACTACATAGAGATTATCAATAGCTGCGGGCCCTATTTTGGAGGGTCTTGTGTCAATCTTCGAAGTGGCCCAGGCGAATATTTCTCCTCCCTCCTCTCTCTTCGTGATGGGGTTGTGCTCAGAACTTCTGGTAAAGTAGAAGTAGACGGTAAGACTTGGTACAAAGTTATCTTTGATGAGTTTGTGCGCTATCCAGAAAGATTAAGTAAGAGTTTGTATGTTAGTGCTGATTATGTGAGAGAATTTTCTATAACAAAAGAAACTGTCTTAGCGAGTACAACTAAACATATATTGATAGATAGAAGTGACCAAACTCTTTATGCTTATGATGGGGACGAACTATTCATGAAGATAAAAGTTTCTACTGGTCTTGCTCTCACCCCTACTCCTAGAGGCAGCTTTACTATCTTTGATAAAGTTCCGAGCAGGTATATGCAAGGTCCACTACCAGGTATCAGTGATCAAAAATACGACTTGCCTGGGGTACCATTTACTATGTACTTTACCAAAGAGGGTGGAGCTATACATGGAGCTTATTGGCATGATAAATTTGGACAAACCTGGTCACATGGCTGTGTGAATCTGAGTTTAGAGGAAGCGAAAAAGCTTTATGATTGGGCCCCACTCGGAACAAAAGTGATAGTCAGAGACTAAATCAGAACTACAACTATAAATGAGTTCGCTTTTTGAAGATCTTGTATTGCACTAAAGCGATGATAACTCCAAATGATAAGACTACTAGACTCGCCTCCACCACGAACCAAATGTTATCTTCCCATTCATTGCCTAGCAGATACCCAGTGATACCATACAGCAGTACATAGCAGATCTCACCGATTATATCGATAATAAAGAATTTTCTATATGACATTTTCATCACACCTGCAAATATACTAACCGCAGGACCAACCTGACTCAAAAATCTACTGATAAATATCAGTGAGTAAGAGTAATCATTCATATAGTCACGAAGAGCCTGATAGTATTTTGACTGGAGTATATGTCTAAATCCGATTTTGTGTAGCACCTCTTCTCCATAGTGTCTCCCAGCAAAATAAGCCGCAGCATCACCTAGAATATTTCCGATGAGAGCAACTAGTAGTACTAGATATATATTCATATACCCTTGGGCTGCAAAGGCTCCTGCTGCAGCTAGAGCGCTACTGGATGGTAGTGGCAAGAGGAAGGCAGCCAAAAAGGCTACTGAGAATAGTGCAAAGTATTTGTAAAGCAACAAAAATGATAATAATTCTCCCAATATTAACTCCATATTATCTGTTTTCTATATTATTATTATCAAAATCAGAGACTGCAGACTTCACATGTTCCAGATTTTGCTCATCTACTATCATATTTGGATATTTCTTATTTGTGATGCCTAGTATCTCTTTGAGATAGTTTGGCGGCAGATCGTAAATTTTGTTAATGTATCCAAAAGTCATCCAGTCACGTATCAGGTCTGTATCCTGTCTACTCAGATGTTCTTTTCTGCTAGGCCAATCTTTCTTGTGATTTATATTTTCATATCTTGTGACGAATTTAAAACTAGCAAATATAAAAAACAAAATGAAACCAGAAAGTACAGCATAAAATATCTTTTCTTTTGCATCGGGTATGAGTATCATTTGTACATGATAACACAAAGAAAATGAATTTTGAACAAATTGACCAAATTTTACATATATTGTATACTGCAATCCTGTTCTTTTAATTTTTTTGGAGGATGATATGATGATAAGAAAAGGAGATGACCCTGTCATTTTGGCAGAAAGACACTTAAGAATATTTGCCGTTACTTCGCCATTCTTTGCTGACTATGCCTATCAAACCATAAACATTGATGGTTTATCGGTCTCTGATATTTTAGTTTTTGGTGTGGACATGAGATCTTCATGGGCTAGGATCTTTCCAGATCCGCCAGAAGACTTTTTTTCAGAGTCTGAGCTTTCTGGTCAGGATATGCCTATTTTTTGCGGGACTATTTCAAAAGAGTATTTTGCTGGAGTGGTATCGGGGATAAGTCAAACACTTTTGGGTATGGTTAGTAGCCCTAATCGTGACCCAGCATTGGTCAAATGTATGATTTTTGATGATGGTGGTGTTACTCTTCATCATGTAGAACCTGCTCCGATGGGGGTTAAGCCAAAGTATTTGAATTAATTTTGCTAAAACCTTACAGTAACCAAAAATCCCCTACAGATAGGGGATTTTATTTTGAGTACTACTCTACCAAGTAGCTCCTAGTATCGCGCCCATAGCCAGGAAGCATATTAGTGATGAGGTGATTTCAAATAGCCATAACTTTTTACTTCTACCCATCCAGATGACATCCATAGATGTAGCTGTCACCACTATTCCTAGCCAAGTCCAAAAGGCTATACCCATAGCTCCTATAATATTACCGACATTGTTATAGTAGTTAGCTATAGCAAAGATGATATTTCCTAACATGTATGCAGTTAGTAAATTCATGATGAAATTTTGCAACATCATCGGGATCATGTCACTGAACTTCTCATTTCCTGTCGGATGTATATTTGCTAGCTTCATCCATAATTTCCCGGCTACTGGTCCATGCATCAGAAACCCGATAACAAAACACACGATCGCTGCCACTAGTACTGACATTAAATTTATTGGTAACATATGATTTTTTTATTATTTATTAATAAATACCTATCTTAACCTCTACCAATTTAATTTTACCACGTTTAATAAGTATTTCAAATCAAAAAAGATCTTCCACAGATACTATATTTTATTTTTTGTCTGAGGTGAGTTTCCAGAAATAAATTTTTTTACTACATCTTTACTGATCGTTAAAAATGGGTAGAGATTTATTTTATAAATATTGTTAGAAATTTCTACTAGAGGATCTCCCGAGCTACCTATATCTAAACTCACATTTATTTGCATGTACGCATTGTGAGAAAGTTTGTTTCGGTATGAGTTTCTGATTATTTCAATATCTGTATCTTTTAAATTTAAATTGTAGTAATCTTTATGATTAAGTATTTTAAAATGTATTTTAGAATCATCTCCCCCACCCATCACTTCTGTTCCTACGGCCTCAGCTATTGAAAGTAAAAGTAAGGCCGCAGGGTAACCATAGCACCCGAACATATTAGGCCACCTAAGATCATTTTGTTTATCAAACTTAACACAATATTCAGCAACTTCTAAATACTCTCTTAAACTTTCTCCCATCATTGAGTCTTTGCTAAAGTGTTGAGCCATGAAGTTTAAATTTGCTGCCAGTCAGGGACTCGAACCCCAATAGTCGGTACCAGAAACCGAAGTCCTACCATTAGACGAACTGGCAATATCATCATGATAGCATATTTCAAGAGTCTTTTAAAGGCAAAACTTTCCTACTGCACTATTTGACTACTAAGTATTTTCATGATAATATGAAAGTCGATTTTGTTCTTTTAACTTTTGGAGAAAAATAATGACTAAAAATGTTTTTGTCGCTTTACGTGATCTGGGTAAGACTAATCCATTTAATCTCGGCATCATCACGACGGCTTACTATTTGCCCGGTGCGTCTAAATTTGACTACACCCATGGTGGCAACTTTCTAGTTGTGGCTAGAGGCGTTAACAAAGATGATGTGCGGGAGCTTCGGCGACAGGTGCCAGTGGGTTACTACATGATGGCGGCGCTCGGCAGATCTTGCTCAAATGGAAAGTTCAGTGAGAACATTTTCCATTTTGAATTTCAAGAGGTTAGACACTGCTTACTGACTGGTCAACTGCACAATTTACAACTTGGTCAATTTGATCGAGAGATTTTGCCACCTGTCGGCATTGACTTCCTCACGTTCTTGTTGACGCTCCTCGACCCTGAGCATGAGATTATCCCAGAGTTACTCGTTCACGTCCCTGCTCAGTTTAATCCGAGCAAAGAAGCGGCTATCCCTGCAATTTAAATTCATTTATAAAACAAAAGCCCTCACTAGAGGGCTTTTTTATTTTGTATTATTATTAAATTTTCAAATACTTTCTCACTGCTAATATAGATGAGATGATAGATATGAGTATACCAAATAGACAAAGCATGAAGAATAGCTCAAAGAAGTTAGCTTTGTAGTATGAGAAAAGATTTAGTCCCTCAAAAAAGTTCACTGTATGCTTTGCTATCCAGAGAGTGGCAGGATACGCGAGGGCTGTAGAGATGATAGCGGCCAAAACTCCGTATAGCGAGGCCTCTACGATAAATGGGCCACGTATATACATATCACTCGCCCCCACCAGCTTCATGACGTTTATCTCCTCTTTGAAGACAAAAATAGCGAGACGTACGGTATTGTACACTATCATGATACTCATAATGATAAATATCATACTGATGGCATATCCAGCACTAGTGACCCATGAGACGATATTGTTTAGTCTATCTATACTATCTTTTAGGTCTAGATAGTTTATCTTTTCTACGCTGTCTTTGTTTGCGCCCAGTATGTTCTGGTTATTGATCTTGTCGATGATAGACTCGTACATAGTTGAGTCTTTGGCCTGGACTATGATAGAAGCTGGGAATGGATTACTGCCGATATTTGAGAGGGCGTCGAGACTAGACTGATTGTTAGCATTCTTTTGTTTAAATATCTCGAGAGCTTCATCGCGACTCACGTAGGACAGACTCTTTGTCTCTGGTAAAGTGGCAAGTATACTCTTGATCTCCTCCGTACTCGCATCAGTCGCATCACTTTTTAGATATAGTCTGATGTCAACTTTGTTCTTAACCTCCCCGATAGTATAGTTAAATACCGCACGGAAAAAGAAAACACTAGTGATGATAGAGAGAGTGATGGTGAGTATCAGTATGCTAGATATAGAGACAGTTCTATTCCTATAGAAACCTTGGAGACCAGCTTTTAAAATTCTTTTTAGTAGTATCATATTTTTATATTGTATATTTGCCAGATTTCTCATCTCTGACTACTCTCCCCTTTTCCATGGTTATCACTCTCTTGCCTAGTGAGTCTATCACACCTTTGTTGTGTGTGGTGAGTATCACCGTAGTGCCGAGATCGTTTATCTTTTTGAATATCTGAACTATATCATAAGTGTTCACTGGGTCTAGATTTCCTGTAGGCTCGTCCGCGATGATGATATCAGGACGATTGACGATGGCGCGAGCGATGGCTACACGCTGTTTCTCCCCTCCTGAGAGTTGAGATGGGAAGTGATGCATCTTATCTTTTAGATCTACGAGATCTAGGACATGAGGAACGTCCAGCTGTATGTCATGGTCGTCTTTACCCGAAGCCTCCATGGCAAAAGCGATATTCTCATATGCAGTTTTGTTCGGAAGTAGACGAAAATCTTGGAACACTACTCCTATCTTTCGTCTGTAGTCGGTCATGTGGTGACCCTTTAGTGTCGCGATAGATGTACTGTGATATGAGACCTTGCCGGCACTTGGTTTCTCTTCAGCCATCAACAATTTTATGAGTGTGGTCTTGCCTGCGCCCGAGTGTCCTACTATACTTACTAGCTCTCCTTTTTCTATTGTGAGATTTATGTCTGTCAGAGTTTTTATGCCTCCATATTCTTTTTGTACATTTTCAAAGTAAAGCATATGTCTATCTAATTACTATAACACCTTTTCTGCTGATATGAAAGAGTTTATATCCCCATCCAGAACGGCGTCTATATCACTGGTTTCTACACCAGTACGAACATCTTTTACAAGTTTGTAAGGATGCATGACATAGTTGCGTATTTGATTTCCCCACTCTATCTCACCTCTTTTTATCTCATGGTTTATCAAGTCAGAGGCACTTGTTTTTTCTATTTCTTTTTGTAACAAATAAAGTTTTGCCTGCAAGAGATCCATGGCACGTTGCTTGTTAGCCTCTTGAGATCTCTCAGTTGATATATGTACGGATAGGCCGGTAGGTTTATGAGTTATGCGCACTGCAGTCTCTCTCTTGTTTACATTTTGCCCACCTGGCCCTCCAGCTCTAGCTGTAGTTATCTCCAATTCGTCAGGTGAGATTTTCACCTGCATGATCTCAGGCAATATAGGGAGAACTTCCACCAAAGCAAAACTAGTATGGCGTTTATCATTAGCATTGAATGGTGATATACGGACCAGTCTATGTACTCCAGACTCATGACGAAGATCTCCATAGGCTTCTTTACCGACTATCTCGAGGCTAACATTTTTGTAGCCATCATGTTCATTTGTATGTGAGTGTAATATCTCATAATTTCTACCCGATTTTTCTGTGTATTTTTTGTACATTTCAAAAAGCATCCTAGCCCAGTCTTCACTATCGTCTCCTCCGGCACCAGCTACGATATTTAGTATCGCGCTTCCTTTTAGTAGTACACTATCACCTTCTTTTTTGACTTTTAAGTCTTTTAATAGTTTTACTTTTTCTTGTGCCAAATTCTTATCATCCCAAAAACCTGCATTTTGCATCTCTGTTTCTATATTTGCAATCTCCTCATCTAGATTTTCTTTGTTTTGATTTTCCATGATTTGTATTGGAGCCAATGTCGGGAATCGAACCCGAGACCTCGTCATTACCAATGACGTGCTCTACCATCTGAGCTACAATGGCGTATTGTTTTATGATTATATCACAAAGTTTTACTTTTCCTTAGTGGAGATCTTCCACTCTTCTATCAATTTATGATTACCAGAGAGTAAGACTGGAGGAACTTTAAAATTCTTATTTTTGTATTTGAATATTTCAGGTCTAGCGTATATCTCATGAGAGCTTACTCTATTCTCTTCTATACTATCTTCATCGTGAAGTACGCCGTCAATCTGTCTAGACATAGCATCTATGCAGATCATCGCAGGCAACTCTCCACCAGTGAGTACATATGGTCCTACTGTCCACTCTTCAGCTTTTAAGATTTTCTTGACTCTCGCATCTATACCCTCATATCTGCCGCAGATAAATATAGTATCGGTATATTTGCTCACAGTTTCTTTGGCTAGGGTATTTGTAAATGGTGTAGAGCCTGGTGACATGATTACGATTTTGACTTTACTCTTTACACTCTTCATCTTCTTACCAGTTTTGATTGCGAGCTTTTCAAGTTTTTGATTTTCTTTTGCTACTCTCTTTGCTATTTTCTTGTTTATAGCTTCTACACAATTTATGATCGGCTCTACCCACATGACCATGCCTGGACCACCAGCATAAGGTTTACCATCAACTCGTCTATGTTTATCTGTAGTGCATTCACGGAGAGCGTAAGTTTCGATGCTGATGATCTTGTTTGCTATGGCACGAGAAATTATACTTTCGGCAAAGTAACTGACAAACATGTCTGGGAATATAGTTACGATGTGAAAATTCATACGATGTTTACTCTTCGTCTCTACTATATGTAGGACGTCCTCCATCATTTGATTGATAGATAACATGTTCAGGTTCAGTTGCTGCTGCATCCAAAGCTCTAGTAGATCCTGCTGGCTCGCTTATCTTTAGATTTACTCTAGCATTGTTCTTCATACCTACTACACGTAATAGTGTGCGTATGGCTTTGGCATTGTTACCCATCTTACCGATTATCTTTGGCATATCATCCACAGAAACTTCAACCGTAATCAAAACACCCATCTCATCTACTGAGCGAGTGATGATCACTTTATCAATATCATTTACTATTGATTTTACTACATACTCTACGAATTCTTGATCTTTATGCATAGTTTTTCTTATTTAATTTTTTGTTAACAAACACTAAGAACGGTAACTGGCAATGAAACTATTTCTTCTTTGCTTTGGTTTCTTTCTTAACTTCTTCTCTTGATTTTGTAGGAGATTTCTTTGGTAACACGTTTATCTTGCGACCTTCTAGTACACCTTTTGAGATTAGAAGATTTGTAACTGTGGCAGAAACCTGTGCTCCCATTGCTATCCAGTGCTTTACACGATCTGCTTTACACTCAAACTCACCTACTTTTACATTGTAAGTTCCAAGTATTTCTAGGAATTTTGTTGTTTTGTTTTTTCTCTCGCTTGGAGTTATGACAAGACGAAAATGTGGGTCATTCTTGCGACCAATTCTTTGTAATCTGATTTTTAACATATATGCTGATATCTTACCATAAATCCGAGCTTTCTGCAATATTCACCTTTGGTCTCTGCTTATTATCTACTGAGGTCAAAATACGTAACCACCACCATTAACAATATTAAGAGTGAAAAGCCTAAAAGATTTGCTATAGTTTGGAATTTGATATTCATCC
>JAYVLF010000022.1:0-14070 GCA_043759615.1 Minisyncoccota bacterium
GCGAGTATCTCACTCACTGAGTCATCTACCAGTCTCGCTACTACGAGAGGTCCAGTTTTCTCTGTCACCTTTACGGTTTTGATACCGCTACCACCTCTACCTTGTATCTTGTACTCTTTTAGATCAGTCATCTTACCATATCCATTGGCGGTGATGATTAGAAGTTTTGATTTCTTGTCCCCCTTTTCTATCTTCTGAGCGCTCATGATCATGTCAGTCTTGTCTAGCTTCATACCTATCACTCCTCCGGCGGTGCGTCCCATCTGACGTACATCATCTTCATCAAAACGGATACTCTGTCCGTCTAAAGTGGTTAAGATAACACTATCTCCAGAGTTAACGATAAGAGTATTCACTAGTTCATCTTTATCTTCTAGTCTGATAGCTATGATACCACTACGACGTACATCTTTGAAGCTCTCTAGACTACTCTTCTTGGCAGTTCCCATCTTGGTTACCATCATGATGTTTAGCGTTGCATGGTCGGCGTCTTTTGGTATCTCGAGTATACTTGTAACCTTTTCACCTTCGGTTAATTGTAAGAAATTCATCACGTTTTTTCCTCTGGTTGCGCGTTTACCCTCTGGTAGCTCATACATCTTGATCTGATAGGCCTTACCCTTGTCAGTGAAGAATAACATGTCAGCATGAGTGCTAGCTGTCAGAGATATACTAACAAAGTCTTCTTCTTTTGTATCTAGATCAACAACTCCCACCCCACCACGTTTCTGTGTGCGGAATTCTTCTGGATCAGTACGCTTGATATAGCCTCCTTTCGTATATACGAGAACAGCCTCTTTTTCGTCGATAAGATCTTCAGGGTTAAAATTCTTTGCGTTGTGTTTTACTATTTTAGTACGTCTCTCATCACCAAAGTTCTCCTTCAGAGTTTCTAGTTCTTTTTTGATGATGCTCAGCATCTTCTTCTCACTGGCAAGTATAGCGCGGAAGTTTTCGATCATGTCTTGTACAGCTTTGAGCTCATCTTCTATCTTCTTCCTCTCTAGACCAGCGAGGCGTGCGAGCTTCATCTCGAGTATAGCAGTAGCCTGGAGGTCTGAAAATTTGAACTTTGCACACAAATTTGCATGAGCTTCAGGAGTATCCTTGCTGGCACGGATGATTTTGATGATCTCATCTATGTGGTCCAGGGCCTTTTTTAGACCTAGTAAAATATGCTCTCTCTCTAGAGCTTTGCGGAGATCGAACTCAGTTCTACGTCTAACTACTTCTTTGCGATGATCTATATATTCAGCCAAACACTGCTTTAGTGATAATGTCTGAGGCACGCCTTTTACTAGAGCCACCACGTTAAAATTGAAAGCGCTCTCTAGTTGTGTGTGTTTGTAAAGATAATTTAGCACCTTTTCTGGTTGACTAGAAGGTTTCAAGTCTATAACTATGCGTGTATCTGTAGTCGACTCATCACGCACATCTTTTATACCTTCTATTTTCTTGTCACGTATGAGATCGGCTATAGCCTCCATGAGATTACTTCTAACTACTCTATATGGTATAGAAGTGATGACTATTTGAAATTGTCCGTTCTTCATCTCAACTATCTCTGCTTCACCACGACAAAGCACACCACCACGACCTGTAGCATAGGCATGTTTTATATCTTCCTCACCAAAAGCCAGCCCATAAGTCGGAAAATCTGGTCCTTTTACATAAACACACAAATCATCAGTAGTTGCTTTTGGATTATCTATCAGATGCATAGTCGCGTCCACTATCTCGTTTAGATTATGTGGCGGAATATTTGTCGCCATACCAACAGCGATACCTAGGGTGCCATTTAGTAGGAGATTTGGAAGTATAGTCGGGAAAACTACAGGCTCTTTGTAAGATCCGTCATATGTAGGACGCATATTTACTGTGTCTTTGTCTATGTCACGCACCATCTCAGTTGAGATCTTTGACATCTTTGACTCAGTATAACGCATCGCCGCTGCAGAGTCTCCATCTGCGTTACCAAAGTTACCCTGTCCCAGGATAAGAGGATAACGAGTAGCGAACCCTTGAGCAAGTTTAACCAAAGCATCATAAACTGACGCATCACCATGTGGATGATACTTTCCCAGCACCTCTCCCACTACTGCTGCTGATTTTCGGAACTTTGCTGTCGGAGAAAGTCCTATATCATGCATAGCGTATAGTATACGACGATGTACAGGCTTTAGTCCGTCCCTAGCATCAGGTAGTGCACGACTGGTGATAACAGACATGGCGTAGTCCAGATAACTCTTGCGCATCTCTTCGACTATCGGAGCTTGTACTATTATTGTTCCTGTTTGACCTTCTTTGGGACCGGTATTTTTTGGATTTTCTTTGGAGATTTTTGCCATGTTTTAGGAATATTTTATATGTGTATATTATATCACAAATCCCCACTTTTATGAAAAGTGGGGATTTGAATTTACTATATATTAGTAGCAGTACATCTGACCATAAGCATCATAGTGACAATATGTATTTGATGTACTATTGTTATTATTGTTATAATAGTAATACTCTGAACAAGAAGTATATGCTGATACTATGCTACCATTTTGACAGGTACAGTTTTGCTGTGCAAAGTAGTAGATGCTCGGATTACATGTCGGATAGTATGTAGGGATAACTGGAGTTACGTATGCGTCACATTTGATAAAGTTGTTCACATATGTAAGAGTTCCATTACAAACGCAAGTAGAGACGAGGAGATTTGAGACGTATTGTCCTACTGGGCAAGAGTTGTTTGAGATAGTTCCACAAGAAATTTCTTTCAGCTTGGCACGAGTCAAAGTCCCCACGTAACCAGTCTGATCTAGTCCATAGTTAGCTTGGAAGCTTTTTACTCCAGCGACAGTTAATTTACCAAAGTACCCTGTCGGATCTGCCGAAAGATAACCTTTTTCTTGGAGTATCTCTTGAAGTTTTGAGACTTCACCGCTTGAGTTTGCGTCAGTAGATCTGTATTTTAGATTTTGATAAAACTCCACACAGTTACTAGTATAGACTGGATTTGGATCATAGTCACCTCCTACAGCGAGAGCTGCAGTAGATGATAAATTTGAAATCATCAATATATTTAGGCTTATAAAGACTGTTTTTACTATTTGTTTTGCTATTTGAGAAATTGTTCTTTTCATAATTCAAATCCTACTCTTTTATAAATATCTTGTCAAGAGTCTAAACTGTAACAGATGTGATTGCTATACTGTTAATATAAGAGTAGAATGGTTATACACCTCTCGGACGTTCAACAGTTCTTGATCTATGCGGAAACAATTCTACTTAATTATTGTTCGATTATTTCTAACAAAAAATAATTTATAGTGTCGTAACGCAAGTACTAATTTAGTAAACAATACAAGTGCCCTAAAGTTTAATTAGTTTAACTAACTAAGTTCTTTTAATCATCTAATAAAAAAACAAAATATGAAAAACTATACAACAAAAGCCCTCTTATTGACGGCAGTAACAGGAATAGCACTCAGTGCCCAAGCTCTAGCTTATACTCCACTAACTTCACAGTTAGACTTTGGAGCTCGTGGAACGAACGTAACAAACTTACAAACTTTCTTTGCTGACAATGCTTCTATTTATCCAGAAGGACTAGTCACAGGATATTATGGAGGACTAACAAAGTCAGCCGTACAAAGATTCCAAGCCAATTATGGTCTTGAACAAGTTGGTCGTGTAGGACCTATGACTCTCAGTAAGATAAATAGCCTTATCGCAACTGGTGGATGGACCAATGCTCCTATCGGGGATGTGTCAGCTCCTATGATATATGGCGTAACAGCTACTGTATCGACAAACTCAGCAAGCTTCGCATGGACAACAAATGAAAATGCCACAGCCAAAGTCTTCTTCAATACAGCTCCTATCGTGATAAACGAAGGTGATGAAACTAGTGCGGGATTTTCTCTACGTGCTGGTCAAGTGGCGGCAAATGATAATATCGCTCGCTCTGGACAGCAAGTAACACTAAACAACCTAACATCAAATACTGTTTACTATTATATGATAGTAAGTACTGATACGAAGGGAAATGTTAGTGTTTCGAACGTAAACAATACTTTTCGCACTAATTAATTAGTTCCAAAAACTTAAACCTCCTCCTTAAAAAAGAGGGGGAGGTTTATTTTGCTCTATACGAGTTCTCGTTTGAAAAAGTTTCTTTTAGATTGGCTATACTTGTACTAGATTCGATTAGTTTCTCTTTTGTTTCTGCCCAAATATCAAAGAAAACATCAAAAGGACTTTCACTTTTACTAACAAAAGTATCAGAAACTCTAGCCAACTCTTTATTTTCATAGTTCAGGATAGCCTCATCCGCATCACTTGCCCTCTTGTAGTTCACTTGATTTGTGAAGTTGTTATTTATTTTCCTGAAAATAGGAATATTAGTAGTATCATAAAGCACGCTAATATATATGAAAGCAAATAGCCCAGTAAAAAACCCACTTATCAGCGCCAGATGAAATTTTTGCACTTCTTTACTCTCACTCTTTAGATAATTTATATATTTCTTAAACATATACTCTATAGGAAAGACCTTAGATCTCTTCTAACAATACTATTGTACTTTGTTTGTCTAGTATGTCTTTCTTTTTGATAGTCAATTTCTCAAGTGAGCCTAACCCCTCAGATCCAGCCTCCTTTAGGAATACTGGTAAAGTTTTCTCATCATAGTCGATAGGTATGATGATGTGAGGTTCTAGTCCAACAGCAATTTTGTTCGCGTCATATGGATTTAGATTAACATCATCTCCTCCTACCGGGACAAAAAGCACATCCACCTCATCGATGATTTCTTTATGCTCTGGAGCAAGTAACGCAGTGATCTGTCCTAGATAAGCTATGCGCATACCATCAAAATTAAAAACAAAACTAGTAGTTATATACTCTTTACCATCACGGATGATGGGTGAACTAAAAGCATTTACAAATATACCCGCCACCTCATACTCACCTGCACCACTTATCACAAAGGGTGTTTTACTAGCGTTATCGACATTCTCAGCTCCATTGTAGTCTGGAGTATTTAACGGTATCATCGCCAGGTCTGAGCCGTATTTGGTTTGTCTTCTTTTACTCTCTTTTGAAACTGGCCCTAGAGCGATAGTCGTATCACCCATTACTAATTTTATATGCCCTTTACCGTGGTATGTGATTATCATGCTGTATATTATACTACAAAATTAAAGATAAGCACCACTATCAAAAATATAATTTCTGTGTTATAATGATAAGACTTTAAAACAAGTCCAAAACAAGTGATAAAGTAAGTGATTAATAATAGAATCACAAAGTTAATTCTGATACAGATACTAAACATATCCAAAAGAAGCTTTGTGAGATGAACAGTATAAAACTTACAGTTTTGCTGTAGGTATTTTTTATACCAAAGTTCATCGAGACTAAAAAACAAATTATGAAAGACGTAGAAACTATAGTATTGTCAGAGTTTACTCAGAAGACAATAGACGAATCAAAAAGTATTAAAAAAGAAGACATCATAGAGGGTACAGTGATCACTCTTGATCGTGCAGCCCTTTATGTTGACCTGGGAGTATTTGGTACTGGTATCATATATGGTATCGAGTATATCAATGCTCGTGAGGTTATCAAGCGTATAAACGTAGGTGATGTTATCAGTGCGAAGATTATCCTTACCGAAAATGAAGAGGGCTATGTTGAGCTTTCTCTAAAGGAGGCTAGACAAGCAATAATCTGGAGTGAGGCAGAGCAAGCAATCAAAGACAAACGTGTCCTCGATCTAGTGGTAAAAGATGCAAACAAAGGAGGTCTTATCATGGAGTGGAATGGTATCTTAGGATTCCTCCCTGCTTCACAGCTAAGTGAGAAGAACTATCCTCGTGTTGATGATGGAGACAAAGAGAAAGTTATGCGTGAATTGAAGAAATTCATCGGTAAACGTGTCTCAGTTAACATGTTAGCTGCAGAGCCAAAAGAAGGTAAACTTATCTTTACTGAGAAACATCTATCAGGTGAATCTACGACAGCAGCTCCATCTATAGAGATGTTTGGTGACTACAATGTAGGCGACGAAGTAGAAGGTTCTATCACAGGAGTAGTAGAATTTGGTCTATTTATCAAACTAAAAGACAATATCGAAGGTCTTATACACAAATCAGAGCTAGATTGGGGTCTTGTAGAAGATACTCATAACTATGCAAAGGTTGGTGACAAAGTAAAAGCGAAGATCATCGAGATCAAAGGTGGGAAGATCTCTCTTTCACTAAAATCTATGAAAGACAACCCTTGGAAACTTGCTTCAGCAAAATACAAGAAAGGAGACAAGATAGATGGTCTAGTGATCAAGTTTAACAAACATGGTGCTCTAGTATCTATCGAAGAAGGTGTGGCAGGACTTGTACACATCTCTGACTTTGGTACAGAGGAGGCTTTGAAAGAAAAGCTTTCACTAGGAAAACTATACAAATTTGAGATTACACTCTTTGAGCCAAGTGAAATGAAAATGACACTTGCTTACAAAGCATAATACTCACAAAAATAAAAACAGCACATGATGTGCTGTTTTTATTTTACTAATTATTTATTTCCTGCTATCGCACTTAACCTGATCTAGCATCTTTTCTATCTTATCAGCTAGACCTTTTAGCGTGTGAATCTCATCCGCAGTAAGTTGACTCATGACATAGTCTTGGAGAGACATCTCGGGGATAGTTTTCGCTCCTATACCGATACGTATCCTGAAGAACTCTTTGGTACCCATAGATTCTATGACGCTTTGTACACCATTGTGGCCTCCACTAGACCTATCATAGGATAGTTTCATCTCTCCGAGAGCTATATCTATATCATCATAGAGTATTACGATTTTCGCCTTGTCTAGATTTACATTTTTCAGCTTTTTCTTTACGAATTCACCGCTCATATTCATGAAAGTATCTGGCCTGTAGTATTCTATGTCTTTGCCTTCGAGAGCTTTCCAGTTAACTGCACTAGTCGCTATCCTAGCTGCATTGTGTCTAGTTTTTGCGTATTGTTCTCCTGGGTTACCAAGTGGGAAGCAGTATAATTTCATATCGATGATTATAGCATAGAAAAACAAAACACTCTACAAGAGAGTGTTTTGTTTCACCAAGGGGTTGTTTGAATTATTTATTCATATTAACTACAGCATGTAGTGCTGCAGCCCCGACTAATATATATACTATCGCTTCTAAAACTGGAACTTTGCCAAAGATCATCGTAACAAGGTTTAGATTTGTATTTGCAAAAAATCCGATACCTACGAGTCCCCAATTTAATCCGCCAATTACAAGTAACCAGCGAGAAATCATGTTTAGCATAAAATTTTATGATAGAGTTTTATTATTAATCTCTATCTACCTTAATACTATATCTTTTGTCAAAATAAATACACATACTTATCCACAGTTCTCAGAAATTCCCAGATATTACTTTATTTCAGTGCCTACTATCCTACCTGATAGGTAATTATCAAGGAATTTGATCTCATTTTCTACTGCCTCTTCCCATCCAACACCGTCTTCTTTTGCACGTAGTTTTGCTTTATAATGTATATATGTAGCATATATCAAGTTCATGTCGTATTTAAATATCCTATATAGTTCAACCTGATTTGCGAGATCCATGCCTGAGATACCAGCTTCAAAAGCCTTGACCTCATCATAGCTCATGTCTGTCTCACGAAGTAAATCTTTAAGTTGTTTTAATATCTGTCTCATTTATTTTTATATAATAACATTATCTATTTTATCTGTCAAATTACTAAGCCGCAACTAATTTACTTAACAAATGTGGAAATCCTAACAAATCTTCTGGCATAACTGGCTGATCTGCTCTAGCTACTAGGTCTGGATGGAGGGTCATCAAATCAACAACTTCATGCGTCCCCTCCACTGTCTCATTTGCACTTTCTAAGTGTGAACCAGGAACTATATTTTCAGCAGGAAATTCATTTGATAGATTCATTTTTTTGTTATTTATTTTTTAATAAATTAATTATACTCCTAAAGAAAATTATATACAATATTTATTTTATTCTTAATCTGTGTTATAATATTCTGACTTGCAAAATATAGACTTACTGTACTTTGCAAGTATTACCGGATCGTCTAATGGTAGGACAGCAGCCTTTGAAGCTGTTAATCTTGGTTCGATCCCAAGCCCGGTAGCAAAAATATAATACATTTAATCCTACGTGCGATATGATTAAAAAATAATAAAAAAAATAATAAAAAATAGTATGGAAGATTTAGAAGAAAGAATTGAAAAATTAGAAGAAATAACCAGTTGGTATCGTTGGTGGAACATGGCAACCGTAGTTTCACTTATAATTGCTATTATTGTTATAGAAAAAATTCTCTAACTTTATGGTAAAATAACGATATGCTAAATAAAGAAGAATTAATTAGGGCTCTTGAATTTATATTCGAACCAATAGATGGGAAATTTATTTCATTCGGAGAAACATATCATATTTATTCTGCAATGAGAAGTTCAGGTAACATGGAAAATATTATTCAAGATAAATATAAGGAAGATATTTATCCTATCACAATGGATACAAGACTTGGTGAATTAACTTTTAACTTACACTCCGGAAATTTAAATAACTTAAAATATGCAATAGCTATTGCATATTCATATTCAGGATTTCACCAAAGAAATAATATAGATGACGCTACGGAACAAGAGATTCAAAAGAGAATTTATTCATAGTGCCGTTCTTATTTTTTGAAACTGTCTCAGATTTTGTAGTTAAGGATTAATATAAATACCAAGTCGTGCTATAATTATCCATATGAAAATAGGAATAATCGGTAGCATGCAATTTACTGAGAAGATGATAGAGATGAGGACTGAATTAGAAGCAATTGGACACACTGCTTTTCTCACAGATCTACATCATGCTTTTATCGGGAAAACTGATGAAGAAAAAGAAATTATAAAAATTGAACAGAAAAATAATCTGGATGCAATACGCGAGTTTTGGAATGCTATGCAAGGAGCAGATGCTGTACTCGTTCTGAACTTCGATAAAAATGGGATAGCTAACTATATAGGAGGAAATACATTTTTAGAAATTGGTTTTGCTCATGTTCTGAATCAGAAAATCTTTTTACTAAATCCAATCCCTGAAATTCAATTTTATAAGACAGAGATAGAAGCCATGAAGCCAGTCATTTTAAATGGAGATTTGAGTTTGATAATATAGAACACTGCTCACGAACAAATAATTGTGATATAATTGGTATGCTATGCCTATAGTTTAATATACTCTTTTTTGCTTTTACTTAAAAGAGATGCTATTCTAATAGACAGGGTTTACATTTTACGGTCGTAAAATGAACTCTATGTCTGTCCTATGTGTGCACGCTGATGACAGATCTGTTCTTTTTCTCCTAGGAGTTTATATGAAATATCAAGTAAAAGCAACTTTGCTTCCTTCTATTATCAATCCTAATCACTTGCGACGTATCGAAATTCTGGATGGGATCGATTTCACTGCTGTTGGCAAAAAAGTTATGGCTGATGCGGCCAAGCGTGGTGAAATACTAAGCGAAGAATACATTGAACGCGGGATCTTGGCGCTCAAGCAATATTACGTAATTGCAATCTTAGACCCCGCCAATGGACATGCTGTGTCTCCAGCTGTAGATAAATTTTGGCACGCACATATGTTATTCAGTAGTGAGTACGAAAAACACTGCAAAATGATGGTCGGTGAGTACATGCATCACGAGCCTCTTGACCATGATGACCATAAAAAAGTTAAAAAAGTTCGTGCTCTTTATGGTTACACCATTGATTCTTTCGATAAAGTTTTCAATCGTGTTGACCGAAAATTTTGGCCTAAAACTCTCAGCAACAAGGAATTGATCTGCTGGCACTTTGGTAATACGATCATGTACATGGAATTGCAGCCTCATCGACTGTTTGATCCTGTTGAGGAATTTGCTGTCAGTAATTAAAAATGAAAAGGTGAATATAAAAGCGTAACTTCGGTTACGCTTTTTTTAGTTTCTCTCCATTTCCATCTCAGGTATCAATGCTTTTGATATTGGCATTCTGTGTCTCTCTTCAGAAAATCTTTTACCATTATCTTTGAAACCAAGACTTTCATAGAATTTTATAGCATTAATATTATATGTAGCGACCTGAACTATTGTTTTTTTATTTTTGTTAAAATATTTTGAACACTCCAACCAAAATAATCTACCCACACCTTTTCCTTGAAATTCTGGGAGAACATATATTGCTTGCAATTGATTAAAATCTTCTTTTATAAAAATCCTACATACTCCAATAATCTTATTATCAATTTTAGCCACAAATACTTTCGCATTTTCTGGGAGATCTTTTATCTTATCTGAAACAATTTTTAATTTTTCTTCTGTGAAGGCATCTTTAAAATGTTCTTCTACGTCTTCTTTTGTTATTCCAGTTTCTTTATTTGGATAAGTCAAAAGCCATGTTTTATAAAAAACTTCTTGTATACTTCTCGCGTCTTCTGGCATAGCACTCCTGATTATTACTGTCATATTCTATATTTTAACATAAAGAGAAACTTTAAAGAAATTTAAATATATCCCATCTTTTGCAAAATAAAATATGCTATACTTAAAAGCATGTTTAGATTTAATATCTTAAAGAAAAGAGTGAAGAAAATTAAAAAGAATACAAAATACCTAACCCACAAGGAAGAAGCTAGGAAAATAGTCACAGAAAAGCTAGAGCTATATAAAGAGTTTTATGCTGCAAATGGTCATGAGATGAATTATAATCGTGTAGCCATCCGAGATCAGAAAAGTAGATGGGGTAGCTGCTCATCAAAATCAAATCTAAACTTTAACTACAGACTAGCACTGATACCAGAACATCTCACTGCATATGTGGTAGTACATGAACTGTGTCACCTGAGGGAGATGAATCACGCCAAGAGCTTTTGGGATCTAGTATCTATCTCTATGCCTAACTATGCAGAACTCAAAGAAGAACTGCGTGTCATAAACTTGAAGAAACTTTAAGAGTAAAAATAAAAGAAGGTTTCGCAAAAGAAAAAGCCGGCGATATTCATCGCCGGCCCTAACCTACAAAAACTTACTCTGTCACCTTCTCTTCTTCGACCCTCTCTTCACAATTTTGATGTATAGAAACCATGATCTGACCTCTTACTCTTGAGTTAGAAAGTATTCTCATGATCATGGTATGTGTTAGCCCGTCATGGAAAAGTATCTCTCCAAGCTCCGCAAAAGCTTTTCCGCGATCAGAGAGACCTCTTTCCTTTTCAGCAATCACCTTTTTCACATAATAATAATCAATTCCTTCTTTTCTGAGCGAATCTACAGCCACACACTCGTCTGCATACAAAAGTGAAAGCAGTAGATAATCAGCATGAAAATGAGTTTTACCATTGTCTTCAATCACCATCTTCGCCATGCCGATAGCCAAAGCTGTTGCAGCAGAAAATTCCATATCAACAGGTACATCATTATTTTTTGGATATGCTTGCCGTAGATATGCGCTCAATGAATCACGAGCTCGGATAATTTTTTGAGTTATCTCAGGCTTATTTATTAAAAGCCTTGTATCCTGGAGTAACGCATGAGCCAGGTGCTCAGTCGAAAATACTTCAACATTAAATTTCACAGCTTTGTCTATCGCTTCTTGCAATAGATTTTCCAGGACCGCGTCAAAGATTCCCTTGAACTGCATTTTTGTTTCCATTTTATTCTCCCAGTTAATGTACAAATTTGATTTTTATACTATATCATTTTCGTACTTTAGTCAATATCCCAATAAAACAAGGCTCTCTGTCTTTGATTTGACAAAGCTATCAAAATCTGCTATATTATGGGTAATAACTTTAAATCTCTGCGAGGGTTCATGATTCTAGGAAACTAAGAAAAATATAACAAACTTTGGCGAGGCGTTGGCATATAGGCAAAAGAGTATCGAAACTCGCCTATTACATATAAATAATCGCCAAAGAGTTATACAAAAAACAATATGGAAAACAGTAATTTTGGCCGTGCTAGAAGCAGTGGTCAGCGTAGTAATGGATTTCGCCAAGGTGGATCTCCTGAGGGAGCTTCACGTGGTGGATTTTCTGGTGGACAAAGATCAGATCGCCCTCAGGGAGGATTTGGTGGACAACGTCAAGGAGGCTTTGGACAACGTTCAGAGCGTCCACAAGGTGGATTTGGTGGTGGATCACGTGGCGGATTCGGAGGTGGTAACAGAGGAGGAGGCTTTGGCGGTAACAGACAAAGATCAAATCGTCGCCCAGATGAGCAGATCGCTTTTGGAAGATATATCAACAAGATAGACAAAGCAGAAACTGTAGCAGAATTTATCCCAAAAAATAAATTTACAGACTTTGAAATTCACGATCAATTGAAATCAAATATTATCAGCAAAGGATATGAGAACCCTACTCCTATACAAGATTCAGCTATACCTCAGGTACTACGCGGAGTTGATATAGTGGGTCTCGCTAACACTGGTACTGGTAAAACAGCAGCCTTTCTTATCCCGCTTATCGATAAAGTATTAAAGAATCCTAGAGAGAATATCCTAGTGGTAGTTCCTACTCGTGAGCTAGCTCTTCAAATCGAAAATGAGCTCAAAGGTTTTACTCGTGCTACTCCGATATACTCAGTATGTTGTGTTGGTGGTATGAATATACACGGTCAGATAGCTAGACTACGTAATCAAAATAACTTTGTGATCGGAACTCCAGGAAGACTAAAGGATCTTATCGACAGAAGAAGGATCGACCTATCTACATTTAACACTATCGTTCTTGACGAGGTGGACCAAATGCTAGACATGGGATTCGTCCATGACATGAGATATCTTATGGATCAGATGCCAGCAGAGAAACAAACTCTATTCTTCTCAGCTACACTTTCACCAAGTATCGAGAGAATCATCGGAGACTTTTTGAAGAATCCAATACGTATCTCAGTTAAAACTAGTGATACAAGTAAAAGCGTTGACCAAGATATAGTAAAACTACAACGTGGTGAGAATAAAATAGAAGTACTACATGACCTACTTGCAAAAGCAGAGTTTAACAAAGTTCTTATCTTTGGACGTACAAAATACGGTGTAGAAGATCTATCAAATGCTCTCCGTGCAAAAGGATTCAAATCTGAGTCTATACACGGTGACAAGAATAACTCCGGTCGTCAGAGAGCTCTAAAAAGCTTCAAAGACGGAGTATCAGATATACTTGTAGCGACTGACGTTGCTGCTCGTGGACTAGATATACCAAATGTTTCTCACGTTATCAACTATGACTTACCTGCTACATACGATGACTATACACATAGAATCGGACGTACAGGACGCGCTGGTAAACTAGGAAAAGCTCTTACATTTGTAATGTAATCTAAAGCTTTCTTAGATCTCTAAGAAACTACAAAATATAGCGATAGACATCATATGTTTGTCGCTATTTTTGTTTATGAGATATGATTTCTCGAGGAAGTAGAGCAAGTTTTTACTTGTAAATAGTGCTGGACTACTAGATAATATCTCAGAAAAGATTTTATGTTTAGTGTCTAGTTTTAAGATGTCTAAACTTTCCAATTTTAAATTAGGGTCAAATCTCGCTTGCAATCCTATACGCAAATATTCTAATATATTTTTATAAAAGTTACCAAAATTTTTGACTTCTTTTAGTATATTAAATATTTCTTTGATGCTGGCGTCCTTATCTTTACCCGAAATAGCCCTGAGCATATTCATCTCTAGATCAAATTCATTTTCACCAAAATAGTTTTTAATGTTTTCTAAATTTATCTCATCGTAAGAATGAATTACACTTTCTAGATTACTCACTGCATCTCTATATGAATTATTGGCATTCTTAGCAACTATCTCTATCGCTTCACGAGATATTTTTATCTTCTTTTCTTTTGCTATGTGCTCCAATCTCTCTGACAACTGCTCTACATTTGGAACTTTGAGCTCTATCATCTGACAACGTGATCTGACAGTTGGCAGTAACTTTTCAGCATGAGTAGTACAAAGTATGAATATGACATGTGCTGG
>JAYVLF010000023.1:0-13585 GCA_043759615.1 Minisyncoccota bacterium
GAGAAAACCAACAGATAGTCTTCAGCAGTTTCATGATTGTGGTATTATTTATTATCCCAATCATCCATACCTTCTTTGTGTCATGACTAGAGGTAAAGATGTTAGTAAGCTTATAGACTCTATCTACAAGACCTCAGAGTATGTTTATAACAAAATAGACAGCCAATATGGCAATAAGTAATTTTTAAATATATGCAAAACAAAAACATAAAATTAAATAAACTTCATAAACGAAAACGTCATATCAGTTGGGGTAAGTTACTTGCATTATCAGTGGTATTCTTAATATTTATATTTGGAGTTTATAGATTAGCAGTATCTAGTTATGATTACTACAGAGGAGAGTCTAGCAATAAAACTCTAACTGAGAAGGAGATTGTGAGTAGAATATCAGAACACATGATAGTTCCAAAAGAAGAGATAGTCATGATGATAAAGGTAAAGGATAGTGATCTAATGAGAAAAGAGGGAGCCTTTTACAAAGATGTGCAAAAAGGTGACTATGTCGTAGTTTATCCTAGTCTGGCAGTCATATATAATCAAAAAGAAGATAGGGTGGTGAGAAGTATGGAGTTACGCCCATAGGAAATCTAGAAAAGATGATATAATTATATTATAAAATATATGATACATACAATCAAAAAAATAGCTGCTCATAAACACACAAAAACAGTCGCCTCACTTATAATTGTAGCCTCTTTCTTTGGTTATTTTGCAAATTATAAACCATCTTTTGCTAGAGAGACTGCTATATATACTGATTATATTTCTGATATACATATAGAGAGCACGAACAGTTTGGATACTTCTCTAGCTACAAGTGGTGAGTATGTGGTATTAAGTTACAAACTTCACAAAGCTGGCAGTTTAGCATATCAAGCAGTAGATCTTTTAAATAAAAAAGCAGAAGTTAGATGCGAAACGGAGAGGATCAAGAAAGACATCATTTTAAATTGTAGAGCTATGATACAAACTTCTCTAGAAGAGTTGATTGCTAGCGGAGAGTATATAGTTCCACTAAAACTAGATGTAGCGTATTCAAACATGGGTAAAGAAAACATTACATTTCAGATAGTAAAAACAACTGATGATTCTTTTGTGGGTATAAATCATGAAGAGGAGGTTGTGGTAGATATAGCCTCGAGCACAGAGCTAGTAAAATAGAGACTTGACTTTATTTTTTATATCTGTTAGTGTGGTCTCACTAATGGCTTTTTTGCCTTTAGATATCGTTCTTTTATTTTCTTAACTTTGGAGCATATCATGAAGAAAAAATCACTTCTATCTCTGGCTATTTGTGCGGCTTTGATGTTGCCAGGTATTGCTTTCGCAACCTATAACACACCTCCACCTCCACCAACACCGACACCAACGCCAACACCGACAAGTACACAAAACCAGACGCAAACTCAAACCCAAACGGCTAACTCTGCGGCCACCGCTACGGCATCACCGACGGCAACTGCGACCACAAGTCCGATCATAACAACCAATCCAACAGCAACCTCAACCGCAAATGGTGGCAACGCGACTGGCGGTTCGGCGACGACTGGGCCTGTTAGCAACACCAACAACAACGCAGCCAATGTTCTGGGGTCAGGTAACTCTGATAACAGGAACACCAACACGCTGACAAATGGTAGCAATACTGCCACCAACACAGCTAATGGCGGTACGGGTATTGGTATCGGTGGACTTGGTGGGCAGGGTGGTGCAGGTGGTCTTGGTGGGTCTGCGTCTAGCAGCTCCAGCAGCAACTCAAACTCTGCCAGTAATGCCAGCAATGGCAACATGACATTGGTTAACAGCAGCTTGTCAATTCCAAGTCATGTCATAGCGGTAGCGCCATCATTCACCCCGTCATCCAGCGTGAGCATGTCTGGCACCGGTTGCGGACCTTTGCAGTCTGTTGTCAAAACAGCTGTGACGGGTGTGTTTCTTGGTCTCCTCAGCAATGACAATGTCGCCCTCGGCACGGATGAAGAATTGGCCCCATACACTGAAAATGGTGTGGTCAAGTACTTTCATGAGTTGAAAAATGGCACAAAGACGATGCTGATGGGTCACAGTCCAATGTTATCTGCAGCGGTTCTCACTACTAGTGGGGCCCGTCAGTTTTCTCTCGGCGGCAATGCGGTTAGCGGTGCAGGTGGCTCAGGCGCAGCGGGGCAAAGTAGTGGTATGCAACAGCAAACCATGAAGATTAAGCTAGCTAGTTGTGTCTTTGATATCCAAGATTCAGCCGCAAAAGCTGTTGTCGCACCTGTTGCAAAAGAAGTTGGTCTCAATGCCATGCAAAAGGCAGAGATTTTGGCCCTGATGCCAACGCCTCAGATGGTGATGACACCTCGTTTAGCTGCCTATATGGAAGCTGAAACTCCTCGTGTTTGTGTGGCCTCAAAAGTTAAACGCGCTCACAAGGCAAAGCGTGTCTGTAAGTAAGTAGGAAATTGTTAGCCTTAAAAGCTGACATGAACCCCGCAAGCAAAGCTTGCGGGGTGTTTTTTTTTATGTTATTATAGACGAGCTTTTGAATCTATGAGTTTATGATTTATTTTCTTATAAGGGTAAATCACAAGTTCATTTTAGATATTCAAAAGCAGAAAAAACAATTATAAAATATGGCAAAAACATCAGTAATAGCAAGAAGTGAAAAAACACCAAAATTTTCAACTAGAACTGTGAATCGCTGTTTCAAATGTGGTAGAAAGCACGGTTACATGCGTGACTTTGATCTCTGCCGTATATGCTTCCGCGAACTCGCAAGTGAAGGTATGATCCCAGGAATTAAAAAAGCCTCTTGGTAATTAATTATTAGAAAACAATTACAAAATAAATATGGACAAGATATCAAACTTGCTTATCTCTATCAAAAATAGTGGAGCAATAGGAAAAGAAAAAATATCTGTACCGTTCGCAGGGATCACTCTCGCAGTAGCAAATCTACTAAAAGAGGAGGGTTATGTGAAAGCGGTTGCAGTTAGCAATGATACTCGCAGCATATCAGTAGTACTAGATTACAAAATGGACAAAAGCCATAAAGTACAAGATGTAAAGCGTATATCAAAGCCAGGAAAACGTGTGTATTACAAATTATCAGACATACAAAAAGTAAGACAAGGATATGGAACTCTAGTGTTATCAACTCCTCAAGGAGTGATGACAGGTAAAGCGGCAAGGGCAGCAAATACAGGAGGAGAAGCTTTGTTCGAAATTTATTAATAAAAATATATGAGTAGAGTAGGAAAACAAATAATAAGTGTGCCAGCGGGCGTTGAGGTTAAACTCGATGCTGGTATACTTACCGTACGCGGGCCAAAAGGTGAACTCAGCAAACCTGTGCGCGACGAAGTAACTTTAAAAATAGAAAACAACACTATCACTAGTGAGCCAAGAAGAAATGATAAGTTCTCAAAGAGTCTTTGGGGTACTTATATGAGTCTTGTAAAAGCCATGATCTCTGGAGTAGTAACCCCATTTGAGAAAAAGCTTATAGTTGAGGGTGTTGGATTTAAATGGGAGGTAAAGGGTGACGAGCTTGTGATGAATCTAGGATTCTCACATCAGGTTATCATGAAAATCCCAAGCAATATAACAGTAACTACTGCGAAACTAGAGCTTACAGTTTCTGGTCTCGACAAAGAGGCTGTGACACTATTTGCTATGCAAGTAAAAAAGAAGAAAGTGCCAGAGCCTTATAAAGGTAAAGGTATAAGATACGCGGGAGAGGTCATCCGTCGTAAAGAAGGTAAGAAGTCAGCATAATATATAAATATATGATACAAACAAAATTGCAAAAAAGAGATAGACTAAAGAGAAAGATCAGAGTGAAGATTTCTGGTACTGCAGAGCGTCCAAGACTTTCTGTATTTAGATCTAGTGAATATATTTATGCTCAACTTATAAATGATGACACTGCAACTACTATAGCCGAAGCTAATGACCTAAAAATCACTGACAAAGCAACAAAGATGGAGCGTGCAAAATTGATAGGAAAGACATTGGCTGAGAAAGCTATCAAGCTCGGCGTAACAGCTGTAGTATTTGATCGTAATGGTTTCGCTTACAAAGGTCGTTTATCAGCACTCGCAGACTCTGCAAGAGAAGCGGGATTAAAATTCTAATTTTATGTCAGAAGAAATATTAAACAATGATCCAGCAGCAGAGACTCCGATAGAGGAGACTCCAGTGGAGGTGGTAGTAGAAGAGACTCCTGCAGAAACAGTGACTGAGGAAGTGGCAGCACCTACTCCAGAAGCAGTCCTAGAAACCATCGCCGAAGTTCCAAGTGAAGTAACCGTAGAGACTCCAGTAGAAACTGTGGCTGAGGCAGTAGCCGCAGCGCCAGCAAATGCTCCTGGGAGATTGACAGCTAAACGTCGCATGCCAGCTCGTGCACCACGTGCACCACGTGAGAAACCTGAGTTTGACACCAAAGCTATAGACGTACGTCGCGTGACTCGTGTGGTATCAGGAGGAAGAAGATTCTCACTACATGTGTCTATGATAGCTGGAGACAGGAATGGTCGCGTAGGACTCGGAACAGGAAAAGCTATGGACACACAGGTGGCCATGGAGAAAGCTTTGAAATCAGCAAAGAAGAATATGATAAAACTTCCTATAGATGACAAGAAAAGTGTAGCACATGAGACATCAGCAAAATTTGATACTTCAGAGATTTGGATCGCTCCAAACAAAGGAAAAGGTCTTATCGCTGGTTCATCTGCTCGCGTTATCCTTTCACTTGCTGGACTATCAAACGTGACAGCAAAATTCCACGGAGGAACAAAGAATAAGCTAAACAACGCTAGAGCAACTATGAAAGCTCTCGAAAAGTTAGCAATCAAGAATTAATTATATGCAAACACACGAAATAATCAGAGAAAATCCAAACAAGAAATCTCGCCAAGTAGGGCGTGGTGGAACTAGAGGAAAAACTAGCGGTAGAGGAGGAAAGGGTCAAACAGCTCGTGCCGGTAACAAACGCCGTCCAGCTATGCGTGACGCTATCAAAAAACTTCCAAAGCTTCGCGGTAGAGGAGTTAACATCAACAAAGCTTTCCGCGCAAAGGCAGTAGCTATTAACTTGATAGATCTAAACGTCTATGAAGATGGGGCAATGGTAAACCCAATGTCACTAGTTGCTCACGCTATCCTCGAGATGAAGCTAGGAAAATTCCCAAAGGTGAAGATCATGAATACAGGCAAACTCGATAAGAAATTATCTTTTGAGGGTGTAGAAATGTCAGAAGCCACAAAGAAAACTCTAGGTTTATAATAAATATCAATATTTAGGATAAATACTAAAATAGAAAACACTCACTTTGGTGAGTGTTTTCTATTTTCTCTCCTTATGCTATAATACTCACACTATGTTTAAATATCTAAAAGCCGTGTTTAGCGACAAGCAAATCAGAAATAGAATATTCTATGTGATAGCCATACTCGCAGTTACGAGATTATTATCAGCGATACCTATACCATCTATTGCTGGAGCGGATATTGCCAAGTTCCTAGAGAGTAATCAGTTCCTAGGTTTACTAAATATCTTTGCTGGAGGAGGACTATCAACTCTATCTATAGTGATGCTCGGAGTGCAGCCGTATATTACGGCTAGCATTATCATGCAATTACTCACTGTGCTTGTCCCATCACTAAAGGTTATGAGTCAGGAAGAAGGTGAGTCAGGAAGAAGAAAATTTGCTCAGTACAGTAGATGGATGACTCCATTCCTCGCTATCGCGCAAGGTGCGGGTCTGTTAGCTTTGTTTGCAAAACAAGGAATAATACCCCACCTTTCAGGGTCAACTCTCGCACTGAATCTTCTTATCATCACAGCAGGATCAATGATCATGATGTGGCTAGGAGAAACTATCAATGAAAAGGGTATCGGAAATGGTCTCTCGATGATTATCTTCTCAGGTATCGTCGCCACATTACCATCAAAGTTAGTCGGAGTCCTGTCAGCAGTACCAACAGCTCAGATACCACTATATATTGCTCTAGGCGTAGCTTTTGTTTTGGTTCTTATGGGTATAGTCTCAGTTACTGAGGCAGAGCGTCCACTAGAGGTTACTTATGCTAAGCAGTCTCGTGGTTATGCGACTGCTACGAACGCAACATCATACTTACCGCTACGTCTAACCATGGCAGGAGTTATACCAGTTATCTTTGCGGTTTCTATACTAATGTTCCCACAGTTGATGGCACAGTTGATGGCAACTAGCGACACAGCACTACTAAAACAGATCTCAGCAGGGATAATCAGCATACTTGGAAATCAGTGGATATATGGAGCTGTTTATTTCTTACTCATCATCACTTTCACTTTCTTTTATACAGCAGTTACTTTTGATGCGCAGAAAACTTCTGAGAATTTGCAAAAAGGTGGAGCTTTTGTCCCAGGTCAAAGACCAGGTGAGGATACTACCAAGTTCATCTCTGATACACTTATGCGCGTTACTGCGATAGGGGCACTTTTCCTCGGTTGTGTGGCACTTCTCCCTATCGTTCTTAGTGGTCTTACTGGTATAGCTACGCTTTCTGTAGGAGGAACATCTCTACTCATTGCGGTTTCTGTGATTATTGATCTTTTGAAGAAAATCGATGCTCAACTAACGATGAGAGAGTACTAAAAGTTAAAATTGCAAAACCGCAGATATCTGCGGTTTTGTTTTGAGTATTTAGTGTGTTATCATAAAGTCATGACTGAGATATTTTCATCAGACAAATCTAAACAGTTCTTCATCTTTATTGGTCGCTCTGGGTGCGGCAAAGGCACTCAGGCTGAGTTACTAAAAGAATATTTAAGTAGTAATGGTTATGATGACGTTCTGCATATAACTACTGGTGGGACTTTCCGTGAGATGATGCAGAGACCGGAGTATATACCGACACTTTCAAAAGAGATAGACAGTAGAGGTGGACTCATGCCAGAGTTCCTAGCAATTTGGAACTGGTCAAATATTTTTGTAGATAAATTGCAAAAGGATACTAGTGTAATACTGGACGGTGCGCCGAGAAGAATACATGAGGCAAATATTTTGAGTGCAGCTATCAGCTATCTGGAGTACGTGAGCCCTGTAGTGGTTCATATAGATGTCAGTGAATCTTGGGCAAAAGATAGATTGCTATCGAGGGGTAGGGCAGACGACACAGAAAAAGCTATACAAAGTCGCATGGACTGGTTCAGGTTTGATGTGCAGCCAGTATTGGAGTATTATAGGACTAATAGTAATTATAAATATATAGAAATCAGTGGTGAAGATAGTATAGAAAACATACACAGAGCTCTGATGGAGAAATTACAAAACTAAGAGATGGCAAAATATAAAGCAAACAAATTAACATTAAAAAGCGGAGAAGATTTAGAAAACCTTCGTGTTTCTTGCGCGAGAGTCGCAGAGGTGGTGAGAAAAGTTTCTGCTGCAGTAAAGCCTGGGATCTCTACAGGAGAGTTAAATGAGCTAGCTTATAAATTGATAATTGCCAATGATGGTGACGTACCAGCCTTTTTAAATTACCAGCCATATGGTGCTGATTATCCGTTCCCAGGATCCATATGCATCAGTGTGAACGAAGAAGTGGTGCACGGTATCGCAAATCATGAGAGGATATTAAAGGATGGTGATATAGTTGGTCTTGATTGCGGTATCAAGCACAAAGGCATGATCAGTGATCATGCTGTCACCGTAGCGGTAGGGGAAATTTCTGCAGAAATCGAAGAGTTGTTATCAGTGACAAAGAATGCTCTTAAAGCTGGCATCAAAGCAGCCAAGATCGGAAACTATGTGAATGATATCAGTGTAGCTATCGAGGCAGCGATACCAAAAAGATATGGCATAGTGAAGATACTCTCAGGACATGGTGTCGGTTACAAAGTTCATGAGGAACCATATGTGCCAAATTTTGACGACAAAGTAAAAGGTCCAAAGCTGGTCGAGGGTATGGTGCTCGCCATAGAGCCGATGGTAAACATGGGAACTGATGATGTGGAGGTGCTCCGTGACGGTTATACTTTTGTGACTGCTGATGGGAAATATAGCGCACACTTTGAACATACGGTTCTGATGGGTAAGGATGGTGGAGAGATACTTACTGTTTAAAATAATTTTTAATATACTGTGCAAAGGAGAGTTTAGTTTATGAGTTATTGTAGTATAATATAATCACATATCATGATCATAAATTACAATGAAAAAGCTCCTGAGTTTATAAAAACTCCAAAGAGTGAGATAGACCACTTGAGAAATCTGATAGCTGAAAAGCATGAGATAGCTGCCTCTCTACCGAGACAAATCAAAACTGAAGAGCATGTACAGAGCGCTATCGCAGACCATAGGGAGGTGGATCTGGATGAGATACTAGAAAGTAAAAACATTTATCTGAAAGGTGTGTCGGCGATGATCTCTTCGTTAGGAAGTAAAAATACAGATGCTCAGGTGGTAGAGCTCGCAGGGATAATGCTAGACAAAGGTGTGAGAGTTGCTATGGACGTAGTCGAGAAAATGCGAAAGCCTGAACTGGAGGATGATTTTCATAGATTCCTCATAAAGTATTTGCTCTCTGGTCATGAAGATGAAGAGAGGAATGTTCCACATAAAGAGTGGAAGGCTCTCCACATGAAGCTCTTTGAGATAGTTCCCCCACCATCAGATGATGAGGCAGATAAAAAAGACCCAAAGGTTGTAATCACAATGATGGAGCAACTCTATGCAGCTATGCAAATGGTGGCGAGTGATATAGAGAACAAAGACGACGCCTACTATAGTCTCGAGATATCTATCGCCAATGGTTCAAATGAAGTTGTATTTTATATAGCAGCTCCTGTTCATATAGAAAATATCTTAGAGAAAACTTTGCAAAGTTATTTCCCAGGCATACAAGTTATCCCTCATGATGAGGACTACAATATTTTTCATGACTCTGGTTATCAAGTAGGGGCAACAGTTATGGACACGGAGAACAATATACTTCCTATCAAAACTTACAAAGAGATAGAAGGTGATCCTATCACAGTTATCATGAGTGCTTTTACAAAACTAAAAAAGCACGGAGAAGGTGCGGCCTTTCAGATACTTGTAAAGCCAGCAGGAGAAAAGTTTAAACAGGAGTACGGAGATATACTAAACAATATCCGCAGAGGAGACTCATTTCAAAACGCCATCAAGAGAGAGAGTTTACTCGGAGGGTTTTTGCTAAATGTCAAAGAGAGCTTTAAAGATAAAGAAGAAATAGAGAGTGACAAGAGTAAGACAAAAGAAAATTATAAAGAAGATGAATACATAAAACAAGTCACTAAGAAAATAGAGTCTACTATTGTGAATACTAATATGAGACTTTTCTCTAGTGCAGAAACTCTGGATAGGGCCAAAGCCATCATGACAGACATGCAGGGCACTTTTAGACAATATACAGAGGTTAATGGTAACAGTATCAAGTTCGTCAATCATGATCTCAGAGATATGGGGGAGAATACGCACAATTTTATATATAGGCTTTGGAGTGATGAGGAGTCCACTCCATTAAACCTTTCTGAGCTTGCGACGCTATTTCACATACCCGGATATTTGAAAGACTTTGCTCAAGTTAAAAGCGCAAAGAATACTACTGCTCCTGCACCACTTGATCTGCCTCAGGAGGGAGTGATACTGGGCAAAAATATTTTCCGCCATATCACTACCGATATACACATGAGTAGAGAAGATCGTATGAGGCATCTCTATGTGATAGGACAAACAGGTACAGGAAAAACTACTATACTAAAAAACATGATAGTCCAGGATATACTAAATGGCGATGGGTGTTGTTTTATCGATCCTCACGGATCTGATATAGATGACATTTTGGCTTGTGTTCCACCTGAGAGATATGATGACGTTATATATTTTGACCCTGCTTATGCAGCTCGTCCGATGGGGCTGAACATGCTCGAGTATGACATAGAAAAACCAGAACAGAAGACTTTTGTTATCAATGAAATGCTCAGCATATTTAACAAGCTCTTTGATATGAAAGCCCAAGGTGGAGCAGGATTCGAAGCGATGTTTAGGAATGTGACTCAGCTAGTGATGGAGCATCCGAGCAGTGGGAACACACTGCTTGAAATTTCTCGTACACTCTCTGACAAAGATTTTCGTGACTACAAACTTTCAAAATGCAAAAACCCAATGATACATCAGTATTGGAAAAATGCCGAGGCAACTAGTGGTGAGCAGGGGCTTCAGAACTGGATACCATATATCAATAGCAAGATAGATCCCTTCCTGACAAATGACATCATGAGGCCAGTAGTCGCACAGGAGAAATCTAGTTTTAATATTCGCGACATCATGGATGGCAAGAAGATTTTCTTGGTAAATTTATCAAAGGGTAGACTAGGTGAGCAGAACGCTTACTTGATAGGGCTCATCCTTGTTGGTAAATTTTTACAAGCTGCGCTCTCAAGAGTGGATGCAAAAGAGAGGCCAGACTTTTATTTATATATAGATGAATTTCAAAATGTAACTACTCCATCCATTGCCTCTATATTATCAGAAGCTCGTAAGTATAGACTATCACTAAATGTGGCTCATCAGTATATCTCTCAATTACCAGAAGATATCAAGAGTGCGGTCTTCGGTAATGTCGGATCTATGGCTATCTATCGTGTCTCTACTGATGATGCGAAATATCTAGAGAGTCAATTTGCTCCGACCTTCACGGCGTCAGACATTATGAAAATCGACAATTATCACTGCTATGTGAAGTTACTTTCAAACGGTACACCACAGAAACCTTTTAGTATGAGTGCGAGCCCTAGTCCAGTTGGCAATCCTAGTATAGTCGCCAATCTAAAAGAGATGAGTTATCAGAAATATGGTAGGGATAGAGATGAGGTAGAAGGGGAGATTATGAGTAAGTACGGAGTCTAATACAAAACAGCGTCACCTACGGTGCCGCTGTTTTGTATTTTTTATTACGCTCTCTCTACGTATTCACCAGTCTCAGTGTTTATCACTAGCTTTTCACCAGCCTCGATAAATAGTGGTACTACCACTCTCGCTCCAGTTTCTAGTGTTACCATCTTGCCTCCACCGGCAGCCGTGTCTCCTTTGATTGCAGGTGGTGCCTCTTTTACTTCTAAAGTAACTTTGATAGGGAGTTTTACTCCGAGCATTTTCTCTTCGTCTTCACTATCGGTCCAGATAACTACATCTACCACTGTATCAGTCTTTAGATATTTTGCATTGTCACCTATCAGATCAGATGCTATGGTGTATCTATTTTTCAAATCTTTTGGGTCACAGAACCAGAACTCTCCCTTTGCTGCATAGAGGAATTTTGCACTTTCTCTTCTAACATCTGCCTCCTCCACACTCTCTGTAGCGTGAAAAGTTTCAGGGATAACCTTGCCATTTAATAGATTTCTCATCTTTACTTGGTTTTGTGGTTTGCGTTGATTTGTGCGAGCCACGTGATTTTCTACTATTTCAAAAGGTATACCTTGATGCACTATTACTTTTTTTGGTTTGATTTCATTGTAGTCGAGTACTGCCATATTTTTACTGAGTGTTTAAATTTTGAGTTTTTAATAATATTATTATACTACATATTTTTATTATTATAAATATTGACAGATTTAAGATTTTAGCCTATACTGTTTTTTGAAATTGGTCTTTATTCACTACAAAAAAGGTAATAATATGAAAGTGGAATTCACACCTGAATCAGAAGCCGTATTGTGTGCAGCAGCATTTGATGCTAAGAGACGTGGGCACTCAGTTATGATGCCGGAGCATTTACTTGCGGCACTATTAAAAACAATTAAGATTCAAAAACTTTTGAAGGCTTTAAAAATTAGCTGGGAACACTTACTGTGGAGGAACGGAGTTTTTTTGTCACTCAGTAATCAGTCTCACAGCTTGGCGTACAAAAGAGTTTTGGACCGCGCAGAGCAGATCTCAATACTCAATGATAGGAGGGAGATGTCTATCGAAAATATCTTCCTGGCATTGATTGCTGAAGAAGATTCAGAAGCTGGTAAATTGTTATCTGAGTTCAGTGTTGAAAAATATCGCACAGTAGCATTCTTTCATCAGGGATATTTTGTTCTTGGAGGTGATGCATCATGAAAAACACACTGATGATCTTGGGTAAGAAATATGTTCAGTGTCCACTTGTCCAAGACGGTAAAATAGTTTCTTTGGATCAGGCTTTGGAAGATCCTATGTGTGTGGGAAAATTTCTTACTTTGGATGAATTGCTTTATCTCGAAAAGTGTTTTGTCAGTAATTTTAGTTCTATATTCCCAGCACACGGCAAGATTTTGGCCGGTAGGGTAACTGGCAGGGAGTATGTTTGTTCTTCATTTTGGTGGAACAACAAAGCTGTCGGGATAAATGAAACTCTTGTCCAAGGGTTGATATTACCAGGCAAAAAGGGCTACACTAACTACCTTTTGGTTAGAAAAGATGTGTAGGAAATGGTGCTGTATTAATGGGCGAAAGCATAAGCTTTCGCCCATTTTAATTTGGTGGAGTAAAAGCTTGCAAATGGTTTTAAATTATGCTAATATAGCCAGACGTTCGCAGTTCGTTGACAATAAAATATGCATATGCATTTATGAACCTTTTGTTCCACTTTCTATTTTAAGAGTTTGATCCTAGCTCAGGATGAACGCTGGCGGTGTGGATAAGGCATGCAAGTTAAACGGGATTAATCACACGGAATCATTGAGCAAGTTTGAGTAGCAATACGATAGCAAGCAAGATGTGGAAGAGTGACAATCTAGTAGCAAACGAGGTAGTAATATTTAGGAACGTCCCCCAGAGACGCGAATAGCCCACCGAAAGGTGGAGTAATACGCGATAGTCTCGCAAGAGTAAAGATTTATCGCTCTGGGAACGGCCTGAACGGTATCAGCTAGTTGGTAAGGTAAAAGCTTACCAAGGCTATGACGCCTAGGAGAGCTGAGAGGCTGACCTCCACCGATGGGACTGAGACACGGCCCATACACCTACGGGTGGCTGCAGTCGAGAATCTTCCGCAATGGGCGAAAGCCTGACGGAGCGACACCGCGTGATGGATGAAGTGCTTCGGTATGTAAACATCTTTTATAGGGGAAGAAGTATATTGACGGTACCCTATGAATAAGGACCTGCCAAACTCGTGCCAGCAGCAGCGGTAATACGAGTGGTCCAAGCGTTATCCGGAATTATTGGGCGTAAAGCGTGCGTAGGTGGAATTATTAGTCGGGTGTTTAACCCACAGGCTCAACCTGTGGATTGCATTCGAAACGGTAATTCTCGAGGAAGTGAGAGGTTTGCGGAACTCATAGTGTAGGGGTGAAATCCGTTGATATTATGGGGAACACCAAAAGCGAAGGCAGCAAACTAACACTCTCCTGACACTGAGGCACGAAAGCGTGGGTAGCGAATGGGATTAGATACCCCAGTAGTCCACGCCCTAAACGTTGCAGACTCGCTATTTGAAGTATCGACCCTTCAAGTGGCTAAGCTAACGCGGTAAGTCTGCCGCCTGGGAAGTACGATCGCAAGATTAAAACTCAAAGGAATAGACGGGGAGACGCACAAGCAGTGGATTA
>JAYVLF010000024.1:0-5038 GCA_043759615.1 Minisyncoccota bacterium
GGTAGCTGGACTATATCTCTACTTCATCGCTGGTAATCAGCTTCGCAGTGTGAGAGGTCTAGCAAAAGGTGATGAGTATATAGCAAAGCTGTATAGCGACTACACTGTTGTCGGCAAAAATTGCCAAGGTGAAGATAGTAATCTCGATGGATATATCACTTGTAACTTTAGACTAAAATCAAAACAGGACTCTTCAGAAAAAACTACAATCCTTCAGTGCCCCACTTTCATAAAATCATACATGGGAACTAGCTGCAAAGAAAGTGGATTTACTATCAATCAAAATTAATTTCTAAAAGAAAATATTCATTATCAGTGATATTAAGTCTTTATAAAAGTATCCAAAGATCTGCCCAGCTACAAGTATGGCTAGTATCATGCTGATCGGGTTATGTTCAAAGCTTTGAAATTTATGTTTTAATGATGGGAAAAATGCACGCAAGATCTGCATACCGTCAAATGGTGGTATAGGAATAAGATTGAAAAATCCAAGACCGATATTTACTATAGCTATATTCAAAAATAGCTTTTGATAAGTTTCACCAGCAATACCAAACTTTATAAATAATAAAAATATTGTAGCTATCAATAGATTCGTAGCGATACCAGCAAAAGATACAGCAAACTCTTTCCATCTATTGTTCAGCGCATACATATTTACTGGTACACCCTTGGCCCAACCGAAAACTCCCCAGCCATTTATTATAGAAAATATCGGCAGGATTATAGATCCAAATATGTCTAGATGTGGCACTGGGTTCAGTGTCAGTCTTCCTGCATATTTTGCTGTGACGTCACCACACTTCAGCGCTACCCAGCCGTGAGCTATCTCGTGCAATATGATCGAGTATATGACTATAGCTATGTATAAAATAGTGTCTAGATTTAGTAGTGCAGATAAGCTTTGCATGGTTTTGTGAGGTTTATTATATCATAGTCTTTTGTGATATAATATTTTTATGAAACTAATCTCTTGGAATGTAAATGGTATCAGGGCGGGATTTCGCAAAGATACTTTGAAGCAAGTTTTTGAGATGGGAATAGACGTGATAGCCCTTCAGGAGACCAAATGTGAAGTTTCACAGCTGACAGAGGAGCAATTAAATTATAGAGGATACAAAAGTGTCTTTGAAAGCGCTAGGAGTAGAAAGGGTTATTCTGGTGTAGCTATATACTCTACTTTACCATTCAAACTCGTACATGCCACTCTCGGAGATAAAGATTTTTATGATGAAGAGGGTAGAACTATAGTAGCAGAATTTGATGATTTTTATTTTATAAACTGCTATTTCCCAAATGGTGGGAAGAGTGATGAACACTATCTCTACAAGCTAGATTACTATGATAAATTCCTAAAGCTAGCTCAGAAACTTGAAAAGAAAAACAAAGGAGTAAAACCAGTCATCTTTACTGGTGATATAAACGCTACGAATTCTGATCTAGATCTTGCTAGACCAAAAGAAAACAAAGACAAACTCGGCTGTACAGCCCCAGAAAGAGATAGGCTAAAAAATTTTACCGATAACTTCATCGACACCTATAGGCATATAAACGGGAATAAGATTCAGTATACTTGGTGGGATATGAAAACTAGAAGCAGGGAGAAAAATGTCGGTTGGCGTATAGACTACTTTTACACCAGCAAATCTCTGGCAAACAAAATCGCCACCGCAGAGATTCTTGACGAAGTCCTTGGTAGCGATCATTGTCCTATTCTTCTAGAGGTAAATCTTTAGTAAGAGTAAGTTGGGTTTCCTATTGTGTGTGATTTCTCACCAGTATTCTTGACCCCACAAACAGTAGTGCTAGAATTGAACATGCTCCAAGCGGCTACTCTTGCTGTGCGCATAGTGCTATGTGCAGCCTGAGATGAGGTCTTAAATGTATTCCAGGCAGCCTTCTTCGCTGTATCGCGAGCTGTTTTATCAGTTATGTTCCAAGCGGTCTTTAATGCGTCACGTCTAACGGTAAGAGCGTTTTTGATACTAACTGAGAAAACGTCATGGGCCGCTATGATAGCATTGTCACGGATCTCAACTCCGCTCGCTACACAGCTTAACTGTATTGTAGTTGGTTGTGTGCTAGAGGCAGTTGATGATGAGTGTCTCCATGAGAACTCTGTTGCACTAGCAAGACTAGGAACGAGTATCATAGAGAGTAATATACTAGAAATTATTTTTTTCATATTGGTTGATATTTTAACTGAGCAAGTATTCTTGACTCATATTATGTATAACAAAACAGAGGTTGGGTGCGTGACAGATTTTTCTCAATATATTATTTTTTGTTTAGTCCTTGATCTGCTTTAATGTTTCTTTTATGTCCTTGTTTAAAAAGTCTTTCACCTCAGAGAGTTGAACTTTTTTCTCATCTTCTAGTTTTTTTATTTTAGTCAAATTCTTTTCAAAAGCCTTACTGTTACAGCTCATCTCAGTAGTGCTAGCGATTAGCGTTATCATTTCATTTTGTTTAGCTGACACATCATTCACCTCCTTTTTCAGAGTCTCTACTTTTTCATTTATGATTTTTATCTCATCTTCATAACTATTCTCAGCTATACTCTCAAGACTGGAGATGATCTTATCAGTATCTTCTTTTTGAGAAGCATTCGCTTTTGCTAGAGCCTCTTTTTTGAGACTTAGTTTAATTTTTTTGATGTCACATTTGTCATCTTTTCTGATCTCAGTATCTACAACTTCTTTTTCTTTAGTAGATGTTGATTTCTGATTTGTCGCAGTTGCTGTTATTGATGCTTTCATGAGAACTGCAGCGGCAGGTACAGCACTGGATGCTGAGACCTCTATTACAGTTTCTTTTTTCTCTTTGCTTTCTTTCCAAAATATCCCCTTGATGTCAGAGAAGTCAAAAGCATAGCTAGTGTTAGTGGCTAGAACTATGGTGAGAGATATTAAGCTTAAGTTTATTAGTTTCTTCATGGTTTTATTCGGCATCAAAGCTTTTGATATTATCTATGGCTAAGAGTGTATTGTCGATCTGCATTTGTTTTTTACTGACTTGTGTTACAGCTACCTGATTTGTCTTTGGTTCTAGGGTTACTTCTGTTTCTCTGTTATAAATAAATATTACAAAAGCAGCTGCCATACTAAGGAGTGAAAAACTGTATTTGAAATATGGAGACTCTATTCTTCTTCTTACCACTACCGGCTTTACTTCGTCAATCATTTTGATAGCATTGATAACATCTTGAAAATCACTAACACTAGGAGTGTAGTTTTCTTTTTCGGTATTAAAATATTTTTGTATTGTTGTCATATATTTGTTATCAATTTAATCTTTCATCTCACCCACATTTAGCACATCATCTCGTAGCAGGTCACGTAGTTTTTTTAGTGCCCTACTTTCGAGTTGTCTCACGGCTACTTCAGTTTTTTCTAGGGCTTCTGCGATGGTTTTGTTGTCTAGGTCTGAGATGTATTTCATTTCTATCACCAGCTGTTGCTCCACCGAGAGCTCCGTAAACTTTTCTTTTATCCTAGCAAAGTCCATTTGAGTGTTTAGTATACTGTCAAAACTTTCTGACTGATCCGCGATAAACTCCTCAGCGTCTTCTGGCATCATGACACTCTTTTTCTTCTGGGTATCATTTATCATTAGTCTCGTAGAGATCATCATCAGGTATGAGAGAGGTTTTATTTTCATCTCATATGAGTCAAGAGATTTGTACCATCTGACAAATACCTCTTGGCAAATATCGACAGTTTTCTCATGGTCACGAGTTCTAGACATGATAAAACGAAATAGTGGAGTATAAAGAGCTGTATAAAGTTCACCAAAAGCTTCTTTGTCTCCATTTTTGGCTAATTCTATTAGCGGAATGAAGTCCGTTGCATCGTTTGAGCTATTCATTCCTATATTATATAACATTTAAGAGAAAAATGTGTGACATCTACACACTATCCTTTATTTGTTAGCTTCTATGCCGACCAGAGTCCCTTTTGCAAGATATTCCAGCATAGCCCCTCCTGAGAGCGATATGTATGAACAAGTGAATTTTGGCATGAGTTTTTCTATTGCAGAGAGTGTGTCTCCCCCACCAACAACCACGAATTTGTCCAAATCACTCAGATTTTCTAGCAGATTTTCTGTTCCAAATTCAAAACCTGTTATCTCATACATACCTATTGGGCCATTCCACATTATGTTTTCAGCTCTATTTATCTCAGTTTTCAGATTTGTGAGAGTCTCTTTGCCAGCGTCTAGTATCCTCTCTACTCCAGTCTTACTCTCCCACAGATAGTCAATAGGAAGTAGGAGATTTTTGTGATTCACTATCTCGTCAGATAGAGCGACCTCTTCGGTCAGTGAGTTTTTTATGTCTAGCCCCCTTCTCTTTAATATCGGGTGAGCCATAGCCCCGCCCAAGAATACTCTAGCTCCAGAGCTTAAGAAGTGTGTGATGATGGGGAGTTTGGTTGAGAGTTTTGCCCCGCCCATGATTATTAGTAGCCCTTTTTCAGATCTATAAAGTTTGCTGAGGTTTTCCTCTTCCCTTCTCGCGACTGGTCCGAGAGAGTGAGTTAAATATTTTGACACACTGACAACGCTCGCATGAGATCTGTGAGCGACAGAGAAAGCGTCATAGATAAAGTATTCAGCGAGAGAGGCGAGGCTCTCAGCAAAGGTCTGACTGTTTACCTCTTCGTACTTTTCTTCTCCGCCAAACATCCTTAGGTTTTCTAATAGTATTAAACTTGAGTTTGCATTTTCTATTTTATTTTTTATATCGTCTATATCTAAACTTTGTATGAACTCCATATCTGCAAAGGCTTTTTTCATATAGTTTGCTATTGGAGCTAGTGATTGAGATTCGTCACTGTGGTGGGAGATGACTATTACTTTGTTCTTTCTGCTTAGCAGTTCCTGTATAGTGCTGATGCTTGCGTCTAGTCTCGCTGTACTGAGTATTTCACCAGAGTCAGTCAGTGACTCATTTAGATCTGCGCGGAGTAGTGCAGTGCTATTTTTTATATTTTCAAAATTTATTTGCATGAGATTTTCTTGCTTTTAATTATATCAA
>JAYVLF010000025.1:0-5336 GCA_043759615.1 Minisyncoccota bacterium
ACCAGTGCTACTAGCAACTTCTTTTGCTATATTTATCGCACCTTGCATCGATGCTAGTATCACCCCCTTTGGACTTACTGCTGGGTTTTGATACCCAAATGTCCCTGCTGCATAATGTGAAGGATAGACCATCGGGGCGACATAGTCAAAGTATTTTAAGGCTGTATGCAAATTTTGACCGAGCGTATATATGTCTGTATTGGCTGTGGTGATGATGCCGAAAACATCCCCAGAGACTGGTATACCTTTTGCGTGCAAATCATCAGTTATATATTTATAAAATTTTCCGATGACCTTTTCTCTACCACTAACCCCATCTATGCCGCTCGCTGGATATACTAGTTTCTGATTTACCCCATCAACTGAATATCTTATATAGTCAAAATTCATCTCGTCAAATCCTCTATCATGAGCATCATGAGCTATAGAGAGCAGATAGTCCCACATAGGTTTTGATCCAGAGTCTACCCACTTCTCACCACTTCTAGTTTTCCATATGCTACCATCTTGGTTTTGTACAGCCTCGGATTTATGACTATCTGCATACATAGGATCTTGAAATGATGCGATGCGGGCTATCACATAGATATTCTTCTCGTGCAAAGTCTTGATAAAGTTCTTTAGATCTTCATCTCCAACTCGACCTTTCCAAGAGACAACACCAAAATTATCTTTCACATCTATCACCACGGCATTTAATTCTGTCTCATCGATTATCTTTATCATCGCTTCACGCATATTCTTAGTCCCAACCACCCAGCTAGACATATAAAAAGCCTTCACATGTTCTGGTGTAGGCAAGTGTGTTACAGTTATCTTCTCAGGAGTAACTGGAGTAACTTTATCTACTAGACTCTCTTTGGCTTTAGCAGTATTCATATCTGAAGTTTTGTATTCTTGTTTTTTGGTATAGAAAAATGAAGCCGAGAGAAATACTATGAAAATACTAACAACTGTGAAATATAAAATTTTAGAGAAATTGTTTTTTAGATTGTTGTACATAAATATTAAACTATCATAACTACGAATTCACCACGAACCTTGTCCTGATTACCTGCAAAATAATCTCGAACTTCTACCGCACTGCCTCTGGCCACCTCTTCATATATCTTTGTCAGCTCTCTGAAAACTAGAACTTTACGATTCTCAGTGAGAGATTTTGATAAACTCTCTAGTAACTTTTCTATCCTATGCACACTCTCGTACATGATATGAGAACTATCCTCATCACTACTTATCTTTTTTATAAGTGTCTCACGACCTTTTTTGTGTGGTACGAAACCATAAAATATAAGAGGCTTATCAGTAGTACCGACGAACTCTCCTGATATAGATACCGCTGCCGTGAGGGCTGAGGCCCCAGGAACTGTGACTATCTGTATCTTTTCTTCTAAGGTATCATTCTCATTTAGAACTTTTCTTACTAGTGCAGTTCCTGGATCAGAGATGCATGGTGTACCCGCATCAGAAATATAGGCCAAAGTCTTGCCAGATTTTAACAATGTTACAAATTTATCTATATCCCTCTCGAGACTGTTAGCATGTAAAACACTAGTGCTAGTCTTGATCTCATATCTTTCTAGTAATCTGTGTGATTCACTCACATTTTCACAAACTATCAGATCAACTTCTAGCAATATCCTGATAGCCCTATAAGTGATATCTTCTAGATTTCCTATCGGTGTAGCTATGATGTATAGTGTGGACATTGGGAATATTATAACATGAAACTAGTCTATGCGGGTGATTTTTGCACCGAGGGCTGCTAGTCGCTTTTCTATATTCTCATAGCCCCTGTCTATCTGATCTATATTATCTATCACACTCTCACCCTCTGCCCCAAGAGCAGCTATTAACAGTGAGATACCCGCACGTATGTCTGGACTAGTCATATGTCTCGCAGTGAGACGACTTTTCCAATTGTTCCCAGTCACCACCACACGATGCGGATCACAGAGAACTATCTGTGCGCCCATAGCTATCAACTTGTCCACGAAAAACATCCTAGCCTCATACATCTTCTCATGAAATAGCGCCACACCCTCACACTGCATAGATGCTACTATACCTAGACTAAGTATATCTGGACTCATCATCGGCCACGGAGCACTATATATACTTATCATACCTCCGTCATACATCTTTTTGATTTCATACTTTTTTTGTTTTAAGATTTTGATGTCATCATTTATGATATCAAACTTGCCTCCAAGTTTCTCAAACATAGACAAGGTTTGCCCAAGATTTTTGATACCCGCACGCTTGATTGTTATCTCACTTCTGGTTGCCATAGCAAGAGAAATAAAACTAGCAACTTCGATAAAGTCTGGGAAGACTTCATGCTCCACAACTATAGAAAAGTCATTTTGAATTACTCGACTATTTATCGTTAGTCTATTTGAGCCCAAGCCAGATACAGATAGCCCCGCACTAGAGAGAACTTCACAAAGCTGAGAGATGTATGTCTCACTGGCTGCATTATAAATCACAAGATCTTTTGAACTATTCGTAGCACACATTAGAATATTTGCTGTACCTGTAACACTTGCCTCTTCGAGAAGTATTTCTCCTGTCACGACCATCTCCTTGTCTAGAGTAAGTACTTTCATATCTCCTACCTCACTCATAACTGCCCCACACTTTATAAATCCTAGCACATGGGTATCTATCGGACGACGTCCAATTTTGTCTCCTCCAGTTTTTGGTATATAGCATTTGCCATATCTAGCGAGCAGCGGACCCATGAGCATGAGAGAACCACGTAACTTTTCTGCTCTAGCAAAATACTGAGAGCTCTCAAAATAACTTTCTGATATCTCTCTGGTGTCTATGTGCACAGAATTTTCACCCCACAGAACTTTTGCTCCAGCCTCCTCCAGTATCATTATCAAGTTTCTGATATCTAATATATTTGGAATGTTTTTTATCAATAAATTTTGAACAAGAATAGAACTAGCTATTATTTGTAATGCTTCATTTTTGGAGCCTTGAGGAGTTATGCTTCCATGCAGCTCTGTGCCGCCTATTACTTTAAAAGAAGACATAAGATGAGTTTAATAGATACTATTGTATCATATTTACCTCTCTTTCTAAAGAAACTTTATATTTGTCTCTAATCTGATTTACTATGTATCCTGAGAGGTTTTTCAGATCTTCATACGTAGCTGAGTTTTCTTTATTTATTAATATGAGGGCATGATTTAGACTTATACTAGCTCCACCTACAGCATAACCCTTTAACCCTAGACTCTCTATCAGAGACCCGGCGGATAATTTGTACTCGTCAGCATTTGTAAAATATTTTATATCTTTGTTTATATTTAAAATACTCTCTAGATGTATTTTGTTAACTATAGGATTTTTGAAAAATGACCCACAATTTGGAACATCTCTCGGATCTGGCAATTTACTTTTTCTAATATTTATAACTTTTTCTCTGATACTCTTCGCATCATCTGAACTTTCTATTTCTAATCCACTATATCTTATATCGACACCTCTTTCTGTCTTTAATTTAAAAGTGACACTTAATATCAGATATTTGTTTTTAGATTTTTTAAAAATACTATCTCTATATCCAAAATCAAAAACATTGTCCTCCATTTTTATATTTGTAAAAAGATTGTTTTCTATATCATAAACTTCTATACTATCTATACAGTCTTTTACCTCTACCCCATATGCTCCGATATTTTGTACTGGCGCTGCTCCGACACTTCCAGGTATATACGAGAGGTTTTCTAGTCCGTACAAATTCTTCTCAGCACAAAATGAAACCAGGTCATCCCAAGAGTTACCCGATAAACTCTTAACCAAGATCTCCTTGTTTTCATTTTGACTGATCTCAAAATCACCAATGAGATCTATTTTTAGTACACAGATATCTATCAGACCATCAGCAAAAACACTATTTGAACCCTCACCCAATATATAAAAATCTCTGATATCTTTCTCTTTTATTTTTGATTTTATAAAATCAAAAGCTAGTACTAGATCTTTTTTATTATTTAAAATAATAAAATATTTAGATATACCACCAATAGCAAAACTGCTATATTTTTTGAGACTAATGCTATTTAAAATCTCCATTTGGTGCGCGAACTTGGATTTGAACCAAGGACCGCTCGAGTATCAGTCGAGTGCTCTACCAACTGAGCTATTCGCGCTTATGCCTATATTATACCACACAATTCACACAAAAAAAAGGTGCACTCGGAATACTTTCGTATTCCGAGTGCACCTAAAGGCAATCACAACCGATGATAACCATAGCAACAAAAATCAAAACGGAAATGAAGCAGAGAGAGATAAAGATCCTGCACTCTTGCCGACTGTCGGCATGCCCACAAAAATAAGTTTGATTTTCTCAAAATGCACTGTTGCAGTGAGTCCTGCCACAGGAGTAATGTTATTGTTTTCAGTAAGCACTTCCATCATACTCGACGTACAAGTGCTTCCTGCACATTTGTATGATTTTCCTTCACTACTTGTAACTCCGTAGCCAGAAGCTAGGCCCACAAAACCACCAAAGGTGACATTGCTGACACTAAACGGCTCATAACCGTATATGGCGTAAAATGTAGTACGTTTTACACTATTATAGTAAACACCAGCCTGATAGTAAGTTTCCTCACCATCTTTTATCCGCAGGCCGAGGCCTGGATTCTTGCCGTTGTATCCGTCCTGGAAATGCTTGCTGACTTTGTGGAGTACGAGCTGATAATCCCCAGTTTCTGCAAAAGTGGAAAAAGAAAAAGTTACAGTCAGCAGCAGCACAGAGAAAATAGTTTTTAGCAATTTCATGATATCTCCTAGATTTGAATTGAGTTAATGAACAGAAAAAATTTAAAATCTAAACATATTATACACTATTCTCAGAATCTGTCAAGCTAAACCTTGCACAGTAAAATCCCAAAGATGGGCTTTGAGTAAAAACTAACTACGCATATATTTTGCATTCACAGATCTTTTGTTCCGCTTTCTAACGTTATTCACGATTTTTGATACATCTCGTAGTATCACGGCTAATTTTGGTGATTAGCATCACTTTCTAAACTAAAAGTCTATATCGACGTAATGAAGCATGACATTATAAATAATAATCATGATCACGGTTCCAATTTGGAATTAATCCACGACCAGCTTCCGCTAGCCGTGCCTTGTTACGACTTACTCCTTGTTACCAATCTTACCTTAGTCCTGAATTAAATCAAGCCTTTGGGTACTACCGGCTTCCCTGAGTTGACGGGCAGTGAGTACAAGAGACGAGAACGTATTCACCGCGGTTTAGCTGACCCGCGATTACTAGCAATTCCGGCTTCATGTGGGCGAGTTGC
>JAYVLF010000026.1:0-5635 GCA_043759615.1 Minisyncoccota bacterium
AGAGCAAAGGTACAAGCTTTTGTCCGTAACTATTTCATAGAGAATAATTTTACTGAGATAGAGACACCGCTACTCTCAGCACCAACTCCAGAGGGGTCACGCAGCTATGTGGTGCCGAGTAGGGTGTGGAAGGGTAGTTTTTATAGTTTGCCTCAGTCACCACAACAGTACAAACAACTCTTGATGGCAGGAGGTCTCGAGAGATATTTCCAATTTGCCAGATGTATGAGAGATGAAGATACTCGTGGAGATAGACAACCTGAGTTCACACAGCTCGACCTAGAGATGAGTTTCACTACTGAGGAAGAGATCATGAATATGAATGAAAAGCTCTTGATAGATATAGTCACGAATCTTTACCCAGAAAAGAGAATACAACAAATTCCTTTCCCGCGTATATCTTATGCTGATGCTATGGAGAAATATGGTAATGATAGGCCAGATATGAGAGAGAACAAAGACGATATGAATCTTTTAGCTTTTGCTTGGGTTACGGACTTTCCTGCTTTTGAGAAAACTGGTGCCGACAATGTTGACGGTACAGGTGAGTGGACCTTTACTCACAATCCGTTTACCAGAGTTCGTGACGAGTACATGTCAGACTATATGGAAGGCAAAAATATTGGTGATCTAGTCAGTACTCAGTATGACATAGTGCTAAATGGCTACGAGATCGGTGGCGGAGGACTTAGAAGTTTCAAAGCGGATATGCTGGAGAAAACTTTTGAAATTATGGGTTACACAGAAGATAAAATAGAGAGTATGTTTGGCCACATTATCGACGCCATGAAGTATGGTACTCCTCCACATGGAGGTATCGCTTGGGGTTTTGATAGACTCATGATGTTGTTAGAGAACGAGCCAAATATTCGTGAAGTTATACCTTTCCCAAAGACTGGTGAAGGTAAAGACTTACTTATGAATGCTCCAGCGGACATCAGTAGTAAGCAAAAGAAAGAGCTTGGTATATAGAGTAAAATATAGTCAAAACAGAGATGTTGTCACATCTCTGTTTTTTGTATGTTATAATATACATATGAAGACTAAAACTTTTAAAAAATTTCTAATAGTAATGATAAGTATATTTTCATTTAGCTTGGCAACTTCTTTTGCTATGTATGATGTTAATCTGAAAAGAGGAAATGAAAACAAAAGTGTAACCGAGATGCAAAATTTCCTGATAAAAAATAATTTCCTAAAGGCAAAAGCTAATGGATATTTTGGGCCTGCATCAGAGGCAGCAGTAAAAGCTTTTCAGAAGAAGTACAATATATCACAGACGGGGACTTTTGGTCCTATGACTCGTGCAAAAGTGAAGTCACTAGACGGATCTACAGCTCCAGCAGTTAACAGTACAGCAGGATTTTCTGCTGTTATGAAAAGTATCTTGGCCAAAAACTACACAGTGGGAACTTGGGTTCCATATTGGCAAGCCACAAATGGTAGTCAGCAAGTCATAGACAACATATCAAAGATAGACATAGTTTCTCCTTTTTCATACGAGATGGAAGAGACTGGAACGATCAAGAAACCTATGAAGTTAGATGAGGGTACGGCATTTGACACTATGATAAAGACAGCAAAAGCTAATAACAAACTAGTAGTTCCTAGTATACTTTGGTGGGGAGACTCGGTGCAGAGACCAGCAATGGAAAAAGTTTTGGCAGACAAAGATTTGCGTGGTTCTATTATCTTTGATATAAAAGCAGAGATCAAAAAGTATAATTTTGACGGTATCGATATAGATTTTGAAAATAAAACTGCTGAGACTAGAGAAAGCTTCACAGCATTCCTAACTGAACTTTCACAGGCTCTTCACTCCGATAATAAGATGTTAATATGTACCATAGAGTCACGAGTCTCTCTCGAAGATAGATACAAAGTCATAACTCCAGAATTATTAGCTAAGATAGAATATAGTAATGACTTCGTAGCTATAGGAAAAGTTTGTGATCAGGTTAGGTTTATGGCTTATGATCAAGACAATACTGACATAAAACTAAATAACATACGCGGTAAACTTTACAAACCTGTAGCGGACATAGACTGGGTAGAAAAAGTATTAACTGTAGCTATGCGTGATATAGAGTGGAAAAAGATAATCGTAGGTGTGGCAACATATGGCAACAAATATGAGGTTATCAGGGACTCATTTGGTGAAGTAAGTAGCTACAAAAAGATAGGTTCTATGAACTGGTTTTATGCAGATGCAGAATCAAAAGAAAAAGGTATCACTCCTACACGTGACGCCAGCGGAGAACTTTCTTATTCATATATGAAAGATGGTAAAGAGTATCTCGTATGGTACAGTGATGCTAAAGCTATAGCCGACAAAGTGAATATTGCGAAACTTTATAATATAGGAGGAGTAGCGATATTTAAGATAGATGGCAATAATGATAAAGACATATGGAAGATTTTGTAATAAAACAAGGGAGATTTGAGGGCCCATATGTTAAACTTTTAGAAATGATAGAAGATAGAAAAATGTCTATCTCGGAAATATCTCTATCAAAAATCGCTGATGAGTATATAACATATGTCAAAAGTCTAGAGCATATCAACAATCTTGATTTATCTCAATTCATAGTTATAGCTGCGACACTCATGCTGATCAAAGCAAAGTCTCTATTACCAAGTATAGAATATACAAAAGAAGAGAAAGAACAAGTTGGAGATCTTGAAAACAAACTAGAAATATACAGGATAATCAAAGAAGGTGAAAAGAATATAAAATCTAAATGGCAAAAAACAACTCTCTACAATAGACAGAGAACGATACTTAAAGAAAAAGTATTTTCTCCTGATAAATCTTTTACTAAAGAAAATCTTTTTTCTGTAGCGGAACTTACCCTTGCCAAGATGCCAAACTTTGCCAAGATACGAGAAGTAGCGGTGAGGCAAGTGATCAAGCTAGAAGAAGTCTTGGAAAAGATGTTGTCTAGGATACAAGATAACTTTTCTAGTCTAAAAACCTTTGCAGGAACTCTTTCAAATGATCAGAAAGAGGTAAAGAAGATGATTATCGTAAGTTTCTTAGCATTGCTTGAGCTTTTAAAATCTGGGAATTTTGAAGCAGAGAGTAGTCATGATGGGACGGACCTCAAAATTATCAAAAAAGCCTAGTTATCCCAAAGCCATAAATATATTTTTGTGTTATAATATTATGCATAATGCAAGATGATAACCTAGTCAAAAAAGTAGCAAATGTCCTATATCTTTCTGGTGATGAGATATCAATAAGTAAAATCTCTGAGATCTTATCTGTCAAAAAAGATGAAGTTGTAAATGTTATACCAATATTAAGATCAAATTTAGAAAATGTTGGTTTTAAATTACTCGAAAACAATGACTCGCTTTGCATAGTCACACATGAAGATTTTTCTGAGATATTAAAATCTTTTACAAAATATGAGATAGATGATGAGTTGACTCCGGCAGCATTACAAACTCTGACCATTATCGGCTATCTAGAAAATCCAAGCACCTCAGAGATATCTTTTGTCAGAGGTATAAATTCAACTTTAGCGGTCAGAACTTTGATGACAAAAGGTCTGATAGAAAAGTTTGATGACAAGAGGTATACTTTTTCTGCTGAAGCACTAAAATATTTGTCTATATCCAAAAAGGAAGACTTACCAGAATATCAAAAATTGAATCTTGCTCTAAAAGAAAAACTAGAACTCTCACTAAACGGTTAGACAATAAAATATAAATGATAAGAAAAAAAGACAATGCTAAAATGTTTAAGATAATCTCACTTTCAGTGCTTTCTTTTGTTGTGATTTTATTCTTTGAGAATAATTTTTATGAGATAAAAAGTAAAAATATAAAACCTATAAATTTCTCAGATAGTATAGTAAAAGATAAGGATAAAAATATTTTTGATGCTCTGAGTCTAGAAACACAAAATAGCTATATCATATACGATATCAAAAACGCCACCTCTATCTCAGAGGTTAATTCAACTACTAGATACCCATTGGCCAGTATCACAAAACTGATGACTGCATATCTAGCTCTTTCTGATTGTAAATATGGAGATATAGAAAAGATAAAACATATGCTGGTCATCTCTTCAAATGAAGAAGCAGAAGAGATTGCTGGTCAGTGCGGTGGAGCAGAGAAGTTCGTAAACAAAATGAATGGTACAGCAAATTTACTCAGTCTAAACATGACTTTTGAAAATCCTAGCGGCCTCGACAAGGCGAGCGATACTGTCGCGACTGCTTTTGGTGATTCACTTTCTGTAGCTAAACTAATAGCCCTGATGTCAGAAAAGTATCCAAACATCATGGACTCTACTACTCATGGTTTTTATGGTAGTGCACCGAATACAAATCCGGAGGCTAGCTCATGGCCTTTTTTACTGGCTTCAAAGACCGGATTTACTGACGTAGCAGGGGGCAATCTGGCAACTGTATTTGCTCCATCACCAGAAGAGAAAATAGCTATAGTAGTGCTGGGGTCTACTAGAGAAGGGAGATTTCAAAGTGTTCTGGACCTGTTAAAAAAGTATATAGAAAATATTAAATAAATGTTATAATTGGTAATTATGACAACAGCCACTTTAGCATCTATACTTGTACCAGCGATCACAACTTTTATCATAGGTATCATCATCACTCCGACCATAACTGACCTACTTTACAAATATAAAATCTGGAAGAAAGTCAGCGTAGTCAAGTCAATAGATGGGAAAATAGCCCCTATCTCAGCCGCACTTCACAATGATACAAATATAAAAGTTCCTCGCATGGGCGGGCTAGTGGTGTGGCTAAGTGTATTCCTCTCAGCAGTTTTATTTTATATCATCTCAAAGTTTACAGAGCCAGGGAGTATTAGTAGTAGATTTGACTTTATTTCTAGGTCTCAGACATGGTTACCATTCGTAGCATTGATCTTTGGTGGTGTACTCGGAGCTATAGATGATTTGTCTGTGGTCGAGTTTTTTAAAAAGGGTGGTTCCTATGTAGGTGGTGGACTTTCTCTCAAAATTAGGCTATTCTTCGTATTCTTAATCGGCCTTTTTACTGCATATTGGTTCGTAGTTAAACTAGATATGCACAGTATTACAGTTCCATTTATCGGTAGTGTTATAGTCTCTCCGATATTCTATGCAGTTTTAGTTATCATAACCATGCTAGCCATATTTGCTGGTGGTGTGATAGACGGAGTTGATGGGCTCTCTGGTGGTGTGATGACTGCGATATTTTCTGCTTATGGAGTTATCGCTATTATCAGAGATCAATTTGATATAGCAAAGTTGTGTTTTGTAATAGTTTCAGCCATACTTGCATTTTTGTGGTTCAATATCCCCCCAGCAAAATTTTATATGTCAGAAACTGGTATGATAGCTCTGTCTCTTTGTTTATCTGTAATAGTTTTCATGGTTGATGGAGTAGCATATCTTCCAGTTATAGGTCTGCTTTTATTTGTGACTGTAGCATCAGTTATATTGCAATTACTTTCAAAAAAGTTTCGAGGTAAGAAGATCTTTTTGGTAGCACCTATTCATCATCATTTCGAAGCTCTCGGTTGGCCAAATTATAAAGTAACTATGAGGTATTGGATTATTGCTTTTATTTGCGCCATGTTCGGTATTTTACTTTCTATAGTTTAATTTATGTCTTTT
>JAYVLF010000027.1:0-19324 GCA_043759615.1 Minisyncoccota bacterium
CCATAGTCATAGAGCCATGATCCATCATCATATTGCCTCCCCCCATATCATGCATACCATTCATGTTGCCCATCATGTTTGAACTCTTGTTTGTTGTGAATTGGTAGAGATTCAAAGCGAGTGAGATAGCTAGTAGTCCGATAATAATGTTTTGATTTTTCATATTTGATTTATTGTTATTTATAATAATTTTGAGAAATAGCTACATTGCCATATTTCCCATCATTAAATATAAAAGCACCATAGCTAGAGCCATGATTGCCATAAAAATATTTTCAAAAAGAGTAACTTTTGTCATAGGAACAGAAAAAACCATACCGAGACAAGCGCATGGTATCTCATCTTTATTTTGCAATGCTCGCCACACACCAATTGTGCCAACAGACATAAGAGTAAATGTAAAAATATCCCTATATACACCTCCAAAATAGAAGAAATACATAGCTCCGAGCACAATCTCTATAAATGGATATAGATATGCGTAAACTTTGGATCTAGCAGCCAAAACATCATAAGTCATATAAGCATCCACAAATTTATTTAAATTTATAATTTTAAATACTCCAAATACCAAAAAGAAATACGACATAGATAACATCATCACACTCATTGGTGAAAAATTGTTTTGAATTAACATCGTTATCACCATGAGAATTATTATCAAACCAAAAATTGAAAATAAAGGTAATAATTTTCCTAACTCAGAGTTTGTTTTTATATCAGATACAGGTAAGTTATTTTGTGTTGTCATATTTTTTGTTAATTGTTTGAGGTTTCTGTTTCCTTATGATGATCATCACTTGGAAATCTTGAAACCACACTTGTACCGACTATTGATAAAAAGAAATATAAAATTATACTAATAATCGCCATAGTTAAAATAGACTTCCTTGAGACGACATTTGCAAAATCTTTATATGCTAACGATATAAAAGTTAGCATCAACCCAAATGATAAAAGTATTGAGCTATAGGCTGTGTTATCAGAGTAGTGCTGTATACCACCAGAAAGCATGCCCGTTCCAAATGATAAAAATATTGCAAGTAAAAAAATATCTGCTCCGACTTTTAGGTTTTTAACCTTGTATTCAAGATAATTTCCAAGCACAGTTAGAAAAATACCTATAATAATAAGTCCTATATATTTACCACTACTGCCCCCTAGTGTCCCAGCGTGTACAATAGAACCAGAAACAAGAGCGATACCGAGATATTTACAAATGTGTACAAGAAAAGCGTATTTTAATTCTTTATTCATAAGTTATTTTCTTTTTAATTTGTATACTTTTATAATTTCTTTTTGCATCTCTGCTAATTTATTTTTATTTGACTCTTTGTGTAAACAATGAGACAAGTGACTTTCTAGCATTTCGTCTTCGAGACTTGAGATAGCACTTTTGATAGCGCTGGTTTGGGTAATGATATCTATACAATACTTGTCATCGAGTATCATTTTTTCTACTCCATTTAGCTGACCCATAATTCTCTTTAGACGAGTTATTATTTTCTTATTATCTTTATGTATTCCATGCATATGTTTAATATTATATACCCCATGGGGGTATAAGTCAAGAGGACTTATATACTCCTATCTATCCTCTTCAATGCATACTCCCAAGTGGCGCCAACCTTTTTGTTTGGGTTAAATATACAGAGTGGATCAAAGGCATCCTTAATCTCTTTGAAGAGCTCTAGCATCCTCTGAGTAAACATATAGTGGAGGAACGGTGTACGTATCAAGCCATCATTGTGCTCGCCCGATATAGAGCCTCTATATTTCCCGACTAACGCATAAACTTTGCCGGAGAGCTCCTTTATCGTTTCTATGTTTTTCTCTTCACTCAGCTTCATAAGTGGTATCACATGAAGATTACCATCTCCCACGTGACCAGCTATGGTATAGATAAGTTTGTACTCATCGAGAAGCTTCTCAAACTCTGGGAAAAATGTCGGGAAGTCATCTCTATGTATGACCACATCCTCGATAAATGGCGCAGTTCTCATATCTGAGAGTTTACTACGTAGTAGATTGAAACTCTCACGCCTAAATGTCCAGTACTTCTTGGCTTCATCTTTGGCGACTAGTCTGATAGAGATGTCAGACTTGTTTTCAAATTGCTTCTTGATTTTCTCATAGCCTAAACCCACCTTCTCATCTACCTCCGCTTGTGAGTCACCAGTAAACTCAGCGAGCAAGACTATCTTTGGCACGCCACCAGTCAGAACCATGACGAACTCAGGGATAAACTGTATAGCCAGAGAGAGAAGATTGTCCCCCATCTTCTTGGCAATATCGAACCAAAACCTGATAGCTATCTTAAAAGTATGATCATCATAAAGCTCAAAGCTTTCTGGAGAGAGAGGGAGTACCTCGCTCACCACCCTAGGTATGTCGCTAACTTTCTTAACGAAGACCACCATCATACGAGAAAAGTTCTCCCTCTTTACTAGGCCAAGTTTCGTATCTATCACCATACCGAGCGTCCCTTGGGCTCCGCAGATTAGCTTTGCTAGGTTATAAGAGTTTTTCTCTTTGTCATAAACTTTCCAGAGATAATATCCCGAAGAGTTCTTGCTGACTGTTGGTCTATTTCTCTCTATCTCATCTTTTTCTGATTTTAATATCTTGTCTATACTCCGATGTATATCACCAAAGAAAGTTTTGTCTGTGTCACAAATTCGCCTCCACTCTTCTGCACTCTCTTCTTTAAAATTGTAAAGATTCCCATCTGCACAGACCATGTTAATCTCACGCACATAGTCATCAGTCTTGCCGAACCGGAGAGTCTTTTCTCCTGCTGAGTTGTTGTTCACGATACCTCCCATAGCACATAGATCGCGTGATGCTGGATATGAAGGTAATATCATCCCAGTCTTGAGCGTCTCTTTCTCAAAGTCACGATAAAAAACACCCATCTCAGTTACTGCATAATCAGTACCCATTTCTTTTACATGATTAAAATGCTCGGTAAAAGATAGTACTATAGATTCAGTGAGAGAGCCACCACTCATACATGTACCTGCTGCACGAGCCGTGAGAGAGATATTTTCTCCGTTACGTCTCTTGTCTGTAGCATAATTCACCAGAGCTTTGATATCTTTGACATTCTTCGGAGCAACTATAGTAGCCGGTTTTATCTTAAAAATAGAAGCATCGCGCGAAAAAGATTCTAGTCTAGTTTTGTCTTTGTGTATCTCACCTTCTATATTCAAATCTTCTATATTCATATGATATATATTATATCATCCTAGAGTTTAAAACGAAAATAAGTTATAATACAAAACATAATTAACCATAAAAATATATGCAACTCAAAAGAGGTGATACGAATCTAGAAGCTTTTAACAAAAAACTAAATGACCCAGTTGAACTAGAAAATTACAAAAGACCGTTTGATAACTATCAGATTTCTCTGTTGCCAAAGATACTGGGCAACATACTGGTTATCAGTGGCAATCTAGTCTACGGCTATGCGCCAAGCTATGCAAAGTTCCGTGCCGTAGAAATCATCGCCAGAGTTCCGTATCACTCATGGAGTTCTGCGGCTTTTACATTACTCACAATGTTCTTCTCAAATGAGAAAAAAGCTTTGAACCTATCTAGTGTAGCCAAATACGCTGAGATAGCCGGAGACAATGAAACCATGCATGTGGTAGTGATCTCTCAGATAGCAACTCGCCACAAGAAAATGGATATATTTAGGAAAACTATGGTCCCGGTATGTTTCTCTTTCTTTTACTTCTGGTTTTCTTATCTACTATATATTATCAATTCAAAATATTCATATCAGCTGAACTATATGTTCGAACAGCATGCCTTTGATCAATACAGTCTATTCCTAGAGCAAAATGAAGAAAAGTTACGAACCAAGAAAATGGATAGTGAGTACCTCTCTTGGTATGGGAGACATGTAGAAAATGAATACGAATTTTTCCTATCAGTAAGAAATGATGAGATCATACATCGTAACACTTCAGTGCAAGAGATTAAGTTCGTCTAAGCCACTCACTCTCCTGTCTAGGCAAATAGTCTTTAGCTTTTAGATTCTCATCTAGGAGCATCATAGTCGCGCGCTCTAGTCTCATACTCTGTGAACCTTTTAGATATACAAGATCTCCAGAGCGTAGCAACTGCTGCACTTCACGCCCAGCCTCATAAGCGTCGTCGCATTGGAGTACCCAGCCCTCACCGAGACCATTGTCCATAGCACTCTCCGCCACATCTCTTGAGCGTAAACCTACAGTGATGAGTATGTGAGCATATTTAGCTATTTGTTTCCCAAGTTTAATATGCTCTTCTTTTGTAAATTTACCTAGCTCCATCATATCACCTATTACAAAGATTTTTCTGCCTATAGTCTTCAAGTCACCAACTGTCTTGACCCCATGCATGGCAGCGAGTGGTGAAGAGTTGTATGAGTCATCGATGATGATAGACTTGTTCCTGCCGTCGAGTATGCGCATCCTACCTGGAGCACGCTCGCTCACCTTTATGCTTTCTAGTGACTGATAGACATCAAGATTTAGCTCATCCGCGATGAGTATAGCCGGAAGTGAGCAGATAATTGGACTCTCACCGAGTGCTCCGTCGCACTCGAGATTCAAAATATTTTTCGTATCGTGTTTTAGTATTACCTTTGCGCTCACCTTTTTATTCGTAACACTATTCACTATGCTTGTCGCCACTATATCAGCTGTTTTCGTGCCAAAGCTAAGAACTTTGATATTCCTTTTAGCAAAGTTTTCATTTAGACTTTCTAGCATATCTCTAGAGTCAGCACAGTCACTGTTATAAATAAAAGTACCTCCATCAACTATCGCCTCAGCTAGATATTTTTTCTCTCTTATGAGCTCACCCCTGTCTTTAAAATTCTCAACATGCACCGGCACTTCTGCGAACTGTGTCATCACTGTTATGTTCGGATGTAGATACTTTGTAACACTCTCTATGTCACCTTTGGCATCAGCCCCGACTTCTAGTATAAGATACTTTTTGTAATCTCTAGCAAAATAAACTTTGACCCCTTTCCATATTATAGATAGCCACTTGGAGACACTCCTCCAGCCACTGGATGCTCCGATGATGGTTAGAGGTATACCTATGTCACTATTTAAACTTTTCTTACTAGCTATATATGCATCCTGTCCAGCAAAAGCTGCAGCCACACTATCCTTGGTAGTAGTTTTGCCTAGATTACCCGTGATAGCTATGATAAAAGGCTTATGCTTTCTAAGTATCGCAGAAGAAAGCATAACAAGAATCTTTGTTAATAATTTTTTGAAAAGTTGCATATTAAAAAACTGTTTTTATAGACTCGCTCTTAGAGATTTGTATGTATCACAGTCACACTTCTTTACTTTCTTTCCTGATCCACAAGGACAAAGGTCATTGCGTCCTATTTTACCATCTACCAGCTCACCAGCCTCTTTCTTGACGTCACTGATCTCGCGCATTCTCATCTGTGAGACGACATTGTCCATGTGCTCTATGAAAGCGAGTAGATCATGACTGACTCTCTCGTCTAGGTGTCTGTACATTTCTAGTCCTTCACGTTTGTACTCGATTAGTGGATCACGCTGACCGTAGGCACGCAAGTTTACTGATTGGCGAAGATTTTCCATATGCTCTAGATGATCCATCCAAACCACATCATAGATCTGAAGTAGCACAGCACGTACTAGAGTGTTAAACTCTGCTGGAAATTTATCTTTCTTGGTAGAGATCAATTTCTTTGCTTCGACATCTTTACTTGCTATTTCTTCTACATAACTATTGATATACTCTATATCATTTGCAAGTATTTTTCTTCTTCTGTCATAGACACTTGAGCGTTGCTGATTTAGCACGTCATCATACTGTAGTGTATGTTTACGAGAATCAAAGTGGAAACCCTCTATCTTCTCCTGAGCACCTTCTAGTGAGCGAGAAACCATACCTGATTTTATCGGCTCATCTTCTGGTATGCCAAATTTACCCATCATATTCTTTATCCTGTCAGAACCGAAAACACGCATGAGGTTATCCTCTAGAGATACAAAGAACTGTGTCTCACCTGCGTCTCCCTGACGTCCCGAGCGACCACGTAGCTGATTGTCTATACGGCGAGCCTCATGACGCTCTGTACCGATAACATAAAGTCCGCCGAGATCACGCACAGCCTCATACTCTGCATCTGTAGCACCTATTCCTCCTAGTTTGATGTCCACTCCACGTCCGGCCATGTTAGTTGCGATAGTTACAGCTGACTTTTTACCAGCATCGGCCACGATCTCACCTTCACTTTCATGATTCTTAGCGTTTAGAACTTTGTGAGGTACACCTGCACGCTCTAGGTATTTTGAAATCTGCTCATTTTTCTCAATAGAAATAGTACCGATCAAAACTGGTTGACCTTTCTCATAGAGCTCTTTTACTTTTGTGGCTAGAGCTTTTAGTTTTCCTTTTTCTGATTGGAATATAGCGTCTTGATGATCGAGTCTCTTGCTAATGTTGTGTGTAGGTATAGAGGTAACGATAAGACCATAAACTTTGTAAAACTCCTCTGTCGAAGTCTTGGCGGTTCCTGTCATACCAGACAATTTCTTGTAAAATCTAAAGTAGTTTTGAAATGTAATAGAGGCGATAGTACGAGACTCTTTTTGTATCTCTACACCTTCTTTTGCTTCTACTGCCTGATGGAGACCATCGCTCCAGCGACGTCCTGGTTGCATACGACCAGTATACTCATCCACTATGATAACTTCACCATCACGAACCACATACTCTTTCTCACGGATAAATAGTGCCTTTGCTCTCACTGCAGTCTCTAGATGATGTACTAGTTTGATGTTTTCTGCTGTGTACATGTTTGGCACACGCATCATAGTCTCGGCCTTTTTGATACCTTGTTCTGTCATCTGTACAGCACGCTGTTTCTCATCCACCTTATAGTCCTCATCTATTATCATAGTCTCAGCAAGCTTTGCAAAGGTGGTATATAGAACTTCACTCTCTTGCGCAGGAGCAGAGATGATTAGCGGTGTACGAGATTCATCGATAAGTATAGAGTCTATCTCATCTACTATAGCGTAGTAGTGTGGACGTTGTGACATCTGCTCATCTTCATACACCAAGTTGTCACGCAAATAATCAAAACCAAATTCATTGTTTGTTCCGTATGTGATGTCAGCTGCATAAGCTTCTTTTCTTGTTATGGACTTTAGATAGTCATACTCAACTTTGTATGCACCAGCCTCGTCGCGAACCCTATCTTCTTCTTTGTTCATGATCTCATTATAAATGAAACTCTTCTCATGATTTATAACTGACACAGATACTCCTAGCATATTGTAAACTTGCCCCATCCATACAGCGTCACGACGTGATAGGTAGTCATTCACAGTTACTACGTGTACCCCCTTACCGATGAGAGCATTTGCATATGCAGGAAGTGTAGCTACGAGTGTCTTACCTTCTCCTGTTCTCATCTCTGCGATGTGCCCCTTGTGTATCAGTAAACCACCGATAACCTGTACACGATAATGCATCATACCGAGTGTACGACGTGCCGCTTCACGACCGAGAGCAAAAGCCACGTGTATGTTAGCCTCGAGCTCCTTCTCAGGATTTACACTTTCTCTTATCTTACCTTTTAACTCTAAACTTTTATTCTTTAGTTCTGAATCTGTTAGAGATTTTAACTCATCCTCGAGAGCGAAAACTTTTTTGACTATTGGCTCGAGCTTTTTAATAGCTATTGAGTCTTCGCTAGGAAATATTTTTGAAAGTAATGACATAGTCGTAACATTATATCACAAAAACCATACTACGCGAACACTTGCTAAGGTGTCAAATATATGGTATAAATTAGATCTGTACGTTATAATTTATTTGATTGATAGCAAGTAAGATTTAATGTGCGGAAAGCAAAGCCTTCCGCACATTTTTAATTTCTATATTTTAATTTCTGTTTTATCTTGATTTTATTATCTACTTCCACCTTTTACAAAATACAATATACCAGCAACCATCACTAACATGGCGATGATCATCACTGGGAAAATCACTAAGAAAGTTTTTAGACTATTTCTGGTAGCTGATTTTATCGTGTAATCAGCCAACTCCTTTTGCTCTTCTAGAGTTAGCGTACTTTTTGAATTTAGCAGCTGCTCTTTTATTAGTATATTGTCTATCATGATTAAAGTATAACACATTTTTTTATTGCCCAAAATATGCTATTATTCGTATATAAACATACACAAACATGAAACTTTCAAAAGACATATTGCAAAAGCCGTACGATCACACAGCAATGGAGACAACTATATACGAAGACTGGGACAAGTCTGGATATTTTAACCCTGACAATCTTCCTGACGCACTTATAAAAAAAGATGCTGACGGCAAAGAAGAAGCCTACACTATAGTTATGCCTCCACCAAATGCTAATGGCTCTCTTCATGCTGGTCACGGACTATTCGTAACTATCCAAGACATCACTATGAGATATCATCGTATGCAGGGCAAACGTGCACTCTGGTTACCAGGAGCTGATCATGCTGGATTTGAGACCCAGGTAGTATATGAGAAAGTTCTGGAGAAAGAAGGACGCTCTAGATTTGATATGGACAGAGATGAGCTTTACAAAGAGATACTTGCCTTTACCATGTCGAACAAATCCTTCATGGAGGGACAGATAAGGCAACTCGGAGCATCTTGTGACTGGAGTCGTTCACTATTTACTCTCGACGAGAAAGTGGTTAAGACTGTTTATGATACTTTCAAAAAGTTAGACGAAGACAAATTACTCTACAGAGGCAAAAGGATAGTTAACTGGTGTTCAAAGCATCAGACATCTCTTTCAAATCTCGAGACTGAGCATATCAGCAAAAAAGATCCGTTTTATTATTTTAAATATGGACCCTTTACTATCGGTACTGTTCGTCCTGAGACGAAGTTTGGTGACAAATATGTAGTTATGCATCCAGATGACGCACGCTACTCTACCTACAAACATGGAGACAAGATAAAAGTAGAGTGGATAAATGGCGAGATAGAAGCGACGATAATAAAAGATGAAGCAAGTAATCCTGAGATAGGGTCTGGCGTGATGACTATCACACCTTGGCATTCTGGTGTTGACTTTGAGATTGCAAAGAGACATGGACTAGACATAGAGCAAGTTATCGATGAACGTGGAAAGCTACTACCTATAGCTGCTGAGTTTGCTGGGATGAATATCAAAGACGCTAGAGCAAAGATAGTAGAGAAACTCACAAGTAAAGGACTAGTCGAAAAGATAGACGAAAACTATACTCATGAAGTTCCTGTCTGTTACAAATGTGAGCGTGAGATAGAGCCACAAGTAAAATCACAATGGTTCATAAATATGAAACCTCTGGCAGAAGAAGCTCTAAAAGCCGTAGCCGACAAACGTGTAAATATACTCACCGAGCAACATGAGAAAATATTTAACAATTGGCTAAATGACATACAAGACTGGAATATCTCTAGACAGATAGTTTGGGGTATATCTATACCAGCAAAACTATGTAACTCTTGTGACTCTGGTTATGTTGATACAGAAGACAAATTAACTGTGTGTGAGAAATGCGGCGGTGAACTTGTAAAAGACACAGATACTTTTGATACTTGGTTTTCTAGTGGACAGTGGCCTCTAGCTACACTCGGATATCCAGATAGTGAGGATTTTAAAAAGTACTATCCGACAAGTTTGATGGAGACTGGTGCTGATATACTTTTCTTTTGGGTGGCGAGGATGGTGATGCTCGGACTATATAGAACTGGGGACGTGCCATTTAAAAATGTGTATCTACACGGTCTTGTTCGCGATGGCAAAGGGAAGAAAATGAGTAAGAGTAAAGGCAATGTTGTGAGTCCCCTCGAGATATCTACCAAATACGGCACAGACGCGATGCGTATGGGACTCGTTGTCGGCAACACCCCTGGGACAGATATGAATCTCGATGAGCAGAAGATAAATGGCTACAAGAAATTTGCAAATAAGATCTGGAATGCAACAAGATTCGTAATGGAAAATGTTGAGGGTGTAGAGGGTAATGAATTAAACACTATCGACACAGATCTATATAATGTTTGGCGTAACAAATTAGCCGATATTACTCTCGATCTAGAGAGCTACAGATATCATCTAGCTAGTGAGAAGATCTATGACTACTTTTGGAAAACCTTTTGCGATGAGATTATCGAGACACACAAAGTGAGAATACAAAATGACGACGAGAAAGCCTCAGCACAGAGACTGCTAAAGAAGATCCTTCGTGAGATGATAATCACTCTACATCCATTTATGCCGTTCATCACTGAGACACTTTGGCAACTAATAAAAGAAGATACAGATGATATGCTACTCGTCACCAAGTGGGCAACTAGATAAATAGTAAATCATATAGATACTTATCCACAGAGCCTATAGAGAAATCTATTCTATTATAGCTATGCAAGATGTATAATAGAGTTATTAAATATATTTATATTTTTATTTAATACTAATTTAACTTAATACATGCTAAAAGATAAAAAAACATTTTTTGAAAGACTCGCCGGCACTATCACAGTGGAAGATGAGGATGATGAGACTACTGAGGTAGAGTACGAGGATGAGGAGTACGAAGAAGAAACTCCAAAGAGAGCAAGTGCTCAGACTAGGACTATATCAGCTAGAGCTCAAGGTTCTCGCCCATCACGCGTGAGCGCTATAGAGGATGAGAATAGTATCTACGAAGAAGAGGAAGGTGAACTTTCTGTTGACGTGTATCAGACAAACTCTGAGATCATAGTAGAAGCGATGGTGGCTGGAGTAAAACCAGAAGACCTACATCTATCTATCACTCGTGATATGGTAACTATCAAAGGTCGCCGCGAAGGCAACGGCCAAGTAGGAGAAGATGACTACTTTTACCGTGAGCTATACTGGGGAGCATTTACTCGTACCATACTCTTGCCACATGAAGTTATCATCGAAGAAGCAGAAGCAGTAGAAAAGCATGGACTACTTATCGTTCGTATGCCAAAAGTTGATAAGGCAAGACAAACAAAGCTAAAAGTTAAAAGTATATAAATAATAAAAACTCTCACCTATAGGTGAGAGTTTTTATTTTGGTGCCAAGACCCGGGCTCGAACCGGGGACCCCTTCCTCTTCAGGGAAATGCTCTACCAACTGAGCTATCTTGGCCTATCTTACGATACTACCATTATAACACTTTTTACTGCTTTTTAAAAGTGCTGATCATCTCTTTTATTTTCGACACTTCTGGGAAGTTACTTGTCTTACTATTTATAGAGTCGAAGAAATCACGGAGTCCAGAAGAGTTGTTTGATATATAATTTATCACAGGTTCAACATAATAGTAAAGTCCAAATACTGCTCCGATAATCACTAGCCAATAGATGAGTCTCATGTATGTGGCGAACTTTTCTCTCCGGAGGAGTGAGCGTAATATCTCATTGTTCTCTTGAGAAAGTTCATACAACTCATCTAGCTTTTCTTGATTTGTTTGATTAGTCATATGTTTAATTTTATGTTAATATTATAGCACTTCCGCCTTTGTAGTTCAATGGATAGAACAGCTCCGTCCTAAGGAGTTGATGTGGGTTCGATTCCTGCCAAGGGCACAAAAACGTAAAAAAATATCCCCTGCGGGATATTTTTTGTTTGGATTTCGATTACGCTAACAACTCTTTTAGTTTCTCCTCGTTGAACCCGATGATCACATCGTCTCCGATCTTAATAACCGGTACCCCCATCTGTCCTGTCATCTCCACCATCTCTTTTCTCTTCTCTACGTCAGTGCCTACATTGTGATCCACGAACTTAACATTATTTGCTGCGAACCAGTCCTTTGCCATGTGACAAAAGTGACATGTATCTGTTGAGAATATTTCTACTGTTTTATTTTGTGTGTTCATATGTTTAACATTATATCACAATTTATAAATTGGTGTAATTGTCTCTAAAATACTTTATCTTCTTTAGTGTTTCGCTCCAAAATCCTCTATTTAACTTTATCTCTGTGAAAGGACTACTAGTCGCATCATACAGTATGATAACTTTCTCCCCCTCTGTTGCCACAGGCAAAGTCGTACGAAGGTATTCCTCTTTACCCCTTTCGCTCTTTAGGAATTCTACTTCTCTCTGCTTCTTTTCTAGGGTAATATTTAACTCATCACGCTCTCTATGGGCCTCGACTGTTTTGAGTTTTACTAGAGCGTATTTGCTATATATATTTAGTCCTTCTTTTATAAAATAAGTGATGAGGAGTACGAATAAAACTATTAATATCTTTTCTATTATGCTCCTGATAGCGCGTTTTCTTTGCAGAGATTGATTACGTATCATATATGTGATATATTATAACATATGTTTTTCTCAAGCAAAAATCAAAACTTCGTAAAAGTAGTATTTTCTATACTAGCTGTCATCATGATAGTTACTATGGTTATGACTTACTTCGTAGGGTTTTTTAGTTAATATTTAATCTGATGGATTAGCAAACTAATTCTTCATCATATTTAAAAACGTCTCATGACTGATGTGAACTTTACCCTCACTCATCATACGCTTTTTGCCTTCCTTTTGCTTTTCACGTAACTTCATCTTTCTGGTGATATCTCCTCCATAGAGATGTCCTGTAACGTCTTTTGACAGGGCTGTTATCGAGCGGGCGGCGATGATGCGACCTTTTACATAAGCCTGTAGCTTAACTTTGAACCACTCTTGAGGAAGTATCTTGTAAAGTTTCTCTACTGCGTCATTTGCTTCTTCTTCTATCCTATACTCAGGTATCACTTTTGAGAATGCTGCCACTCTCTCTTCAGCTACATGTACATCCATCCTGGTCACTGCTGCGTCACGTAGCTCTCCTGCCTCATAGCTGATACTCGCATATCCACTACTAGCGCTTTTGATGGTGTCAAAAAATCCACGCATGAGTTCACGTAGAGGCATCTCCATATCCACTCTCACCCTAGAGTCTCCCCAGTCTTCCATATCTATCACTGTGGCCTCGTATTTGTGTAGTAGCTCCATGATCGGACTGATATAGGCATGTGGAGTGATGATGGTGGTTATGATCCAAGGCTCACGGACCTTGATCACTTCTCCATGATCAGGAAAATGTATAGCTGTATAAATATTCTCAGTTACACCATCACGAGTAGTAACTTCATAAGTGATAGACGGAGTAGTGACTATCAGATTCAAATTAAATTCACGACGAAGTCTCTCTGTGACTATCTCAAGATGTAACATACCGAGAAATCCACAACGAAACCCTCTTCCGAGCGCTCCGCTAGTTTCTTCTTCATAGACTAGAGATGAGTCAGAGAGTTTAAGTTTACCAAAAGCCGTACGTAAATCATCAAAGTTCTCTTGATACTCTGGATATACAGAAGCGAATACGAGAGGAGTTGGCTGAGCATAACCAGGGAAAGCAGGAAGAGGTTTACTTTTCAGAGTTACTGTATCTCCGACTAGAGCAATACCAGGCTCTTTTATACCAGTTACTATATAACCTATCTCACCTTCACTTAATTTATCTTTTGCTTCTTTGCTAGGAGAAAATGTCCCTACTTCACGCACAATAAAATCAGATCCGCCGGCTACGAATTTTAACACATCATCCCTCTTGATAGAACCATCTAGTATACGAGTGTAGATGATAACCCCTTGATGATTTGAATATTCGAAGTCAAAAATAAGTCCACGAGAACCATTTAAATTTTCTGTTTTTGGCTCTGGTAATATCTTACTTAGTTCTTCTAGTAACTCTTTTACTCCTGCTCCAGTTTTACCACTAACACGCATGATACTCTCGCGAGAACATTTTAACAGCCTCATGATCTCATCTTCTGTTTGCTCTACATTTGCTATAGGGCTATCTATTTTGTTTATCACAGGGATAATCATCAGATTTGCTTCGCGAGCCATCTCTAGCACTGTCATGGTTTGGGCCTGCACCCCCTGGGTAGCGTCCACGAGCAGTACAGCACCCTCTACAGCTCTGAGTGAGCGAGAAACTTCATATGAGAAGTCTATGTGTCCTGGAGTGTCTATCAGGTTGAGTATCATCTCTTCTCCAGTAGCATTCTTGTAGTCCATACGTACTGGAGTCATCTTGATAGTGATACCACGCTCACGCTCGAGATCCATCGAGTCTAGGACTTGAGCTTTCATCAGTCTTTTCTCTACTGTGTTCGTATACTCGAGCATCCTATCTGCGAGAGTGGACTTGCCGTGATCAATATGGGCTATAATACTAAAATTTCTAATCTTCATAAATATCTTTAAATATTTGACATTATAGCATTTTTTGTGATTTTTTGATATAGAGAGAAAATATAGCCACAGACTCAGCCACACAACCTATAACCGTAGCATAAACTAGTGACATAGCACCTACCCCATTCACATAACATGCATACAATACTCCAAGCGTCACAGTAAAAGCGGTAACTTGAGCGATGAGTGGTGACCAACTATCCCGTCTAGCATAAAAGACACGTGTCGAAAACCAGTTAATAGTTTGAAATGGTATAGCTACACATAGTACTGCGAACATTATGATCACGCTCTCTATATGAGCCACATTACCATATATGACTCTCGCTATCAACTGAGCAAATAGAATACATAGAACAGAAACTATGATACTGATCCAAGTCAAATTAAAAATACTTTTCTTTGCTAACCCCCTGAACCCATCTTCATCCCTCATCTCAAACATCTCTGACATCTTTGGGAAGGAGGCCACAGTAAAAGATACTCCGAAAAATTGTAGAGGTAATGCTGCCAAAGTAGTGGCAAAAATGAAAACCGAAAGTACTCCTACCCCAAAATATCCAGCAAAAATATTCATCACTATGATGCGTGACTGCTGTAGCAGTAACGATACAGACCTAGGACCAGCGAGATGAAGTTCCTCTTTTATCACACTCATATCCATCACAAATTTAAAATTAAACTTTGTCTTCCATATAGTTATGGACTGTACCAGGAAGTGGGCTATAGCACCCAGGACAACACCATAAGCTAGTCCATATACACCATATTTATCATAGAAGAATAGCACCCCCAAGATGATACCCATATTGTAAAATAGTGGTGCCAAAGAGAAAATAATAAAATGTTTATGAGCTTGAGAAAGTACAGAGATGATATTTGATATCCCGAGTATTATCGGCTGTAGTAGTAGTATACGTGACATGAGTATCACTGTCTGCACAGAAACATAGTCCAGTTGTGAAGTGTAAATCTTCACAAAATATGGCGCAGCTACAAAAGCTATAACTGCTAAGACTGTGATAGATATAGAAAAGAAAAAGAAAATAGAGTTAAATCTTCGTGAGACTTCAGCCTCATTTTTCTCGGCTACGTATTTTGATATTATCGGTAGTACTGTCACAGCTCCGACAAAAGCTAGTATGATAGCATATATGAAGTCTGCCACACGAAATGACATATAGTATATGTCGAGTGTGCCACCAATACCAATATGACTTGCAAATAGCCTATCACGAACTAGACCCATGATCTGAGAGATGATGCCAAAAATAGCTATGATAGCGGAGTTTTTTAGTATCTGCATTTGTTTAATATTATATCACAAGTTATGCCTAAAATGTTGTAAAAGAAAATGTGCGAAGGCATAGCCTTCGCACATTTTCTTTGCCACTTTATAAGCCGGATTCTGTCTTCTATTTATTGCTAAATAGGAAGTAGGTATGTGTCTTGCTGTATTGTTACCAATACAATCTTTGCGGCGACTTCGGCATGTACTAGGTACTACCGACACGGCCTTGCACACGAGTAAGCATTTAGCCGTTTCAGCCGAACTTAATCGGGTCGTTTCTGTTCGCAGCTCGTGGATTACTCCAGATGGGTGTTACCTCACTACTCTTGTATCACAAAAAGTAATACTATGTGTCCGGACTTTCCTCACTCACCGAGATAAACTCGGATATGCGCACCTACAAAAGTGGCAAGTTCATATTAGCATAATTTAGAAGATTTTAAAAACTTATTTTCTCCCCTATTTTCAGGCCCAAACTCTTACTCTTACCGCTGTTTAGCTCTAGCACATACTTGGCAAGTTTAGTATTTGAGAAAGTTTCTGGTGGAGATTTTTTGTATGACTCTTTGCTGACATTTTCAAATATGTTTACTATACGCATATCTGCATCAAGATAGATAATGTCTATATCAAAATTCATATCCTTCATCCAAAATGTATAGTAGTTATTGCTCTCAAAGACAAACAACATGCCACATCTATCACACAGGCTAACCCTGTCGCTCAAACCTTGTCTTCTCGATTCTGACGTTTCTACTCTTTCTATATTTAGGTTTAGATTTTTCTCACCATATACTTCACTTCCCATCGGATGTGTAGCTAGATAATAAAATATAGCCACGATGAAGAACAAAGTGGCTATACTAAATATTATTTTATTAAGATCTTTTGCATTCATCTTAATATGATAACATATTTTTACTATACTGATCTTTTGTTTTTTGATCTCTCAGACTCTGATAGATATTGCTTGCGTAGTCTGCTTGATTTTGGTGTTACCTCTAGATACTCATCAGCATTCATGATCTCGAGTCCACGCTCGATAGTCATCTCCCAGTGAGGAGTTAGAGTTACAGCCTCATCTGTTCCTGATGAACGCATATTTGTGAGTTGTTTTCCTTTTGTAGGATTCACTACCATCTCTTCACCTTTACTTGTATTACCGATAATCATACCTTCATATACTTCAGTGTTTGCTCCGATGTATAGCGTACCTCTATCTTGTAGATTCCATAGTGCAAAGGCGAGAGCTTTACCATCTGCCATACTTGTCATAGATCCAGCATCACGTCTATCGATCTGTCCTGCATAAGGTCCGAACTTGATGAATCTAGCTGAGAGTATTCCGAGACCTTTGGTATCGATGATGAACTCACCACGATATCCGAGTAGTCCACGAGTTGGTATATCAGCTTTGATACGAGTTACACCCTGTTTCTCGTTCATGTCTGTGATCATACCTTTACGTTTACCAAGTTTCTCCATTACTATACCTGAGAATTCATTTGGCACATCTATTACCGCCTCCTCATATGGCTCTTCACGAGATCCATCAGCTAGAGTGTGTATGATAACCTTTGGTTGTGACACCTGTATCTCATATCCTTCACGTCTCATGCTCTCGAGCAGTACCGCTACATGCATCTCTCCACGACCGTATACTGTATATCTGTCTCCACCATCAAAATCCACACGCATACCCACATTAACCTCTAGCTCTTTTTCTAGTCTATCTCTGATCTGTCTACTAGTTACGAATTTTCCTTCACGACCTGCAAATGGAGAATCATTAACAAAGAAGTTTAGCGAGATAGTTGGCTCATCCACCTTGATAGGAGTCACCGCCTCTACAGTTTCATCTTTTATAAATGTCTCTCCGATAAATATATCTGGGTATCCAGCGATAACTACGATGTCTCCAGCTTCTGCTGTCTCACTCACAACTCTTTGTATACCTTTGAAAGTAAATATCTTTGATATCTTACCACTTCTAATAGCTCCTTCACCATTTCTCACCATCATAGTCTCTCCTACGCGAGCTACTCCATCATAAACACGAGCGATAGCTAGACGTCCGAGGAAGTTATCATATGCAAGATTAAACACCTGAGCTTTGAATTTATTGTTCACGTCTCCAGAGGCTTTTGGCACTACTTCTAGCACGATGTCTAGTAGTGGATCTAGATTCACTCTATCGTCTGTTTCATTTCTCATAGCTACTCCATCACGTCCAATAGCGTACACAGTAGTAAAGTCTAACTGCTCGTCATTTGCACCCAGCTCCATAAATAGCTCAAACACCTCATCATGCACACGAGTAGCATCAGCTGCAGGTTTGTCTATCTTGTTGATAACCACTATAGGTTTTAGACCTAGCTCTAGAGATTTCTTTAGTACAAATCTTGTCTGTGGCATAGGACCCTCTTGGGCATCAACCACTAGTAGCACTGAGTCAATACTTTTCAAAACACGCTCCACCTCAGAACCAAAGTCAGCATGCCCTGGTGTGTCCACGATATTTACCTTCACACCTTTGTACTCTACCGATGTACTCTTGGCATAGATAGTGATACCACGCTCGCGCTCTTGGTCATTGCTGTCCATAGTTTGCCCCTCTTCTCCTGTACCACACTGCTTCATGAGTGAGTCTGTTAAAGTTGTCTTCCCATGGTCCACGTGAGCGATGATAGCGATATTTCTGATTTCTTGTTGCATAATGTTGTGTTTAGTTTTGATAATTTATTTAAAAATAGTTCGCCAATTATAACACAAAAATAGTTTTTTCACAAGTCTAAAAAAGACTTTTTGCAAAGACTTTGCTGTCTATCTCTCTCCCTAGGAACGCCTCCACACTCTCTGTTTCACTCCTACTGCCACCAACTTCTAGTATCTCACGTCTATACCTCTCACCTATTTTCTTGTCAAAAATACTCTTGTCTTTGAATATACTATACATGTCTTTTGCGATATTTTCTGCCCAGAGATATGAATAATATCCTGCGTCATAACCTCTAGCTATGTGAGCAAATCTAGAAACGAATAGTATCTCAGGATTTTGAGCCATTATATTTTTCTTTGTGAGGGAGTGATAATGCTGAACTGGGTCAGTAGCTACACCAGTATAGAGATCTAGATCTAGTATGGACTGTACAGCTTGTCTTGTATAAAATAGTCCTGTCATAAAGTTTTTTAGATTTTGTATTTTCTTTATGATGCTCTTTGGCAAAGCTTTACTAGTGCTGTAGTGCTTTGAGATTTTACTTAGAACTTTTTCTTCTAGTACCCACTGCTCCATGATTTGACTTGGCCCCTCGACAAAATCCCAAACTACATTTGTCCCCGAGTGACTAGTGTGTTTAGCTTTTGTCATGATGCCGTGAAGTCCGTGACCAAATTCATGATAGAGAGTCTCTACTTCTGATATCGTAAGAAGACTTGGAATATTTTGTTTTTTAGTCTGTTTTTTAGCTTGCTGAGGTTTTGAAAAATTACAAACAAGTGTAGCAAATGGTGTCTGATAATTCTTATCATCTAGGGTCATACCGTCTATAGTAGGCATCATACAAGCGTGTCCAAATTTACCTTCTCTCGGAAAAAGATCCATTGCAAGATACGAAATTAGACTGTTAGTTTTATTGTCTGTGAATTTGTAAAGTTTTGCCTCCTTGTGCCAAAGTTTTATATTTATCTCCTCTACTTTGAACCCAAACAAATCTCCAAATATTTCAAACAT
>JAYVLF010000028.1:0-21543 GCA_043759615.1 Minisyncoccota bacterium
AATTTAACTAGTCGTATCATGAAGATGGCAACAAGTAACGGGGTGAGTATCTCTTCTTCAAATGTGTTTGCTAAGGATGATGATATAAAAAATTCTATAGAAAATTTTGACTTAAAAAAATCTTTAGAATATTTAATGCAGGCCGTCAGAATTTTAGATATAAGAATTCAAAAAACCGAGCCTTTCAAAGTTATAAAAACTAACCAGAAAGATGGTGAAGAATTAATTAATCTTTTGCTTGTTGAATTATCTGCTATAGCGAGTCAGTTGGCGATATTCCTTCCTCGTACATCAGAAAAAATATTAGAGTGTATTCGTGAAAATAAAATGCCAGAGAAACCGCTGTTTAATAGGTTAGAAAAATAATATTTATTATGAATTATAAATACATAGATACGCATTCACATCTGCACAGTAACTCTTTTGACATGGATAGGGAGAGTATTTTGGCTCGTATGCGTGAGGCAAGTATCGCCACCATTGTGATAGGTACTGACATACTCGAGTCAGAAAAGGCAGTAATCTTGGCGGATACAGAAGAGAATGTCTGGGCGAGCGTAGGTCTACATCCAGCTGATAATGTTCATGAAGAGTTTAACTATGAGATGTACAAAAATATGGCTGAGCACAAAAAGGTGGTGGCTATAGGCGAGTGTGGACTCGACTACTTTTATATAGAAAACTTTTTCGCTAGAGACAAAGATAAAAGTGGAAATATAAACTGGAATAAAGACGCTGAACAGGATAGACAGCAAAATATTTTCTCTCAGCATATAGATCTAGCCAGTGAGATGGATCTTCCTCTCATGCTACACATCAGAGACGTAGAGGGTAGTATCGCTGCCTACGAAGATGCGATACAGATAATCAAAAATGCAAAAGAGAAATACGAGAACATAAGAGGTAATGTCCACTTCTTCGCTTCTACAGCTGACATCGCAAAGCAGTTCGTAGAGCTCGGCTTCACAGTTAGCTTCACAGGAGTGATAACTTTTACTCATGATTATGATGAAGTGATAAGATCTTTGCCTGTAGAATATTTGCACGCAGAAACTGACAGTCCATACGTAACTCCAAATCCAGTCAGGGGTACCGTGAACAATCCGAACAATGTGATATATGTAGTAAACAAATTGGCAGAGTTAAAGGGTGAGAGTCAGGATAGGGTGGCTGAGACACTGATCGAGAACGCAAAGAGGATGTATAACTTTGACAAAAAATCTATTTAGGTTTAGTATGTATCGATATTGATCAAGTTCTTTTTATTTTTTATTAACCAAGGAGATCCAAATGGACGAACGTGTAGAAAAAATTGTTCATCAAGTAAAAGTTCCTAATTTACAGATTTTAGAATTGTTTTCTAAAACTGAAAGGGTTTTGATACATCCTGAAGTTGTGAAGACTATTTCCGATTTTGTTCCTGTGTCATCTATAACTATAAATTATTTATATGTTGGTGAGGTTAAGAACTTGCACAAATTGCAGTTACTTTGCTATCAAAATAATGTTGTCCCAGCGCATCCATTTTTCCTAGCGGCTGACTGCTTGTCTCGACCAGCATTTAACGACAGCAATAAGGCCTTAACATTTTGGAAAGATAGTCATGGTTTATTTTGCTCAGCAAAGTTTCATAAAATAACAGGATGTAGAGTGATAGTCTTTAGTGATAGTGGAACATCCCTAAGCAATTTTTCTGAGAAGGGTGATGCTTGGTGGCTGGCTACTGTACCCAAGTGAGACGGGTTTTCATGGATTTATTTAGCGTTGTATTTTAGAATACAACGTTTTTTCTTGTCAGATTTTAGGCTGGTAAAAGCTGGTATTTCGTGGTATAATAGGGTTCTATGAAAAAAATTATAAAAAATGAACCCATAATTGATGCAGCTGATCAAATCGATCCTCGTGTCTATGAAGTATCTTACATATTTGTAGATACTCTTGACGATGAAGAAGCTGTGAGCAAAGCAAATGCTCTGAAAGAATCAATTGCTGCTCTTGGTGGTAGCTTCATCGCAGAGGAAACTCCATATCTGCGTGAATTAGCCTATGAGATGGTGCGTGTTATCAAAAATCAAAACAATAGATTTAATCAAGGATATTTCGGTTGGATAAAAACTGAGATCGCTCCATCAAAAATCGCTCTTGTTGATAAAACTTTGAAACTAGATGAGGATATCGTTCGTCACATAGTATTAAAAGCTGACAGAGAGGTACATATATTTACAAAGCGTAACCCAGTAGTAAAAGCAAAGGTGCTCGAAGAGGTTGCTGCCGAAGCCAAAGAGGCAGAAGCTGCAATGAAAGACATCTCTGACACTACAGAGCTCGTTGACAACAAATAGTGCAAAAGTGTCTCGCAATTAATTACAAATTAAACTATAATTAAAGTATTAAAAATACCAATAATTATACCCAAAAAATATGTATCTAAACAAAGTCTATCTTCTCGGAAATCTTACAAAAGATCCAGAAATGAAAGCGTTGCCAAGCGGTTCAAAAGTTACGAACTTTAGTATCGCCACCAATCGCTATTACAAAGATGCAAATGGTGCAAAGCAAGAAGCTGTAGAGTTCCACAATATCGTAGTCTTTGGTGCTCAAGCAGAGAATAGTGCTCAGTATCTAAAAAAGGGACAGAGCGTTCTGATCGAGGGCCGTATCCAAACTAGGAGTTGGGACGATCCAGCTACGAGTTCAAAAAAGTATCGTACAGAGATACTTGCTGACTCAGTACAGTTCGGAGCAAAGCAAGGAGCAGTAGGGGCCTCAACCACACTAGACAATGACAAGAGTGGAGCTGGTGTAAGCAAGAAAAAAGATGATCTAGATACCATAGACTATGGAGAGGTGATTGATCCAGATGACATACCATTCTAAACAAAACTAATTAAAAATATATGAAAAAAGATAATAAGAAACCAAATTTAAAAAATATCGACTACAAGGACACAGAAACTCTAAAGAAGTTTATAAATCCAAATGCTCGTATCATGGGTAGCAAAAGAACTCATCTATCAGCTGTAGAGCAGCGTAAAGTGGCTCTAGCAGTAAAGCGTGCTAGATTCATGGGGTTACTTCCATACGTAGCTAGATAATAATTTCTCAAATAAAAGTAAAGGGCGACACCGCAGGTGTCGCCCTTTACTTTTACCATATTTTGATGTATTATATCTAAGTTCTAGTTTTTTGTTCTTTAATTTCAAACACACAAAAGGGTATCAAAATGAATAGATTTCTAATAATGGAACGTGAGAGCTTTTGCAACAAGTTCCCAGATCAATTAGCTCTGGCTGAGAAAATCTGGGAAGCTAGCTGGACTGGCAAGCACTGGGGATGGTATGGAGCTATTGAGCTCAGTCGGACCATGTGCGATGATAGGCGAGGTATGGAGCAGCAGGTGCAAGTGTTGTCTAGCTATTGTGTGGCTTTTGGTCACGCAGCGAAACAAGTTTTGTTTGGTAAAGTTTGGTATATCTTTAGGGCTATCTCAGCTTTTGGCAATATGCTAGACAAGGCAAGTATCTTGCAAAGACATCATGAGTCAAAGCCTCTAGAGCTATCTCACCTGCAAGTGCTCATCGCGGTCTATAATAGGGGTGGAGAGGTTTTCAAAAAGATTGGCTGGACTGACAAGTCTGATGATTATTTTGCAAAAGCTTATCATCTGGCAGACTCTTATCTCTCTAGAATAGAGCTATCCACCAATGAAAGTTCAAAGATTTTGCTTTATGCTGACATGTTTTCAAATCCATTGCTCGATATCAATGAGCGTCAGCGATTGACTAAGGCTTGCAATTGGTATGTGAATGTTCAAGGAACATCTGTGACGATCAAGGTACTCTGTCTTCGTGCTCTGGGGAAAAATGAATATGCAACATTGATGGCAAAAGAGCTTTGTCTCGATGATCAAGTCTTAAAATCAACATAAAAGTTTGAAAAGTTTCAAAATATATACGCATAATCCTAAACGGATTATGCGTATTTTTATTTCTAAAATCATCCATTTTGTGCTATAATTATAAAATTAAAAAAAACACTCTTAAAAATAATCAACATAAATATATGCATCCAAAAAAAGAAAGAACCTTTGTTATCGTAAAGCCTGATGGAGTACAGCGTGGTCTAGTAGGTGAAGTGATCAAGAGATTTGAGCGTATCGGACTCAAAATAGCAGCAGTAAAGATGACTGTACCTACAGAAGATCAGTGCTGGACACATTATCACAAGGATGATGCTTGGTTTTTGAAAAAGGGAACTGGACTCATCGCTAACAGAGAAAAACTAAATCTCCCTATAGAAAAGGAGGCTCTAGAGTACGGCAAGGATATCATCCGTGCTGTGGTCAGTTATATGACTTGTGGACCAGTGGTTGCGTTAGTTATCGAAGGTAACAACGCTGGTGCTATAGTAAAGCGCCTAGTAGGCAGTACAGAGCCAGCGTCAGCTGATACCGGTACTATACGTGGTGACTTTTCACTAGATTCATATTTCCTTTGTGATACGGATGGATCACGTGGTATGAGAAATCTGATACACTGTACAGATCCAGAAGATGGAGCTGAGGCATATGACAGAGAAGTGAATATCTGGTTTACTCCTAGTGAGATCGTCAACTATAGACTTGTAAGTGAAGCTATGCTTTATGATGTGAATCTTGACGGTATATTAGAATAGGAATATAATATTATCAGGTCGCTGACAATTTATCTGATTAATCATCCTCCGGGTTATGAAATATTGTTAAGGACGCCGTGGCTACTTACGTTTTCTACCCACTTTTTACAATGTAAAAGGTAGATGATGTCAGTGACTTATAAAGAAATCTTACATTTATTTGTAAGATTTTTTTATGTTATACTTAACAGCATGTACAAAATCTTCTCAGCTTTGCTTTTGATACTTAGCATATTTTCTGTATCATATTTTGTGTTTGAGCCGATGAATCTCTATTTCATATTACCAAACTTAGATATATTGATGCATGTGCTAGGTAGTTTTGCTTTCGGATTTTTCTTTATTTCAATATTTGAATTTAAATCATTTAAAGTTTCTCTTATTAGTATCATGTTATCAGTGCTTTTTGTGGGGATAGTCTGGGAAATATATGAGTGGGTTTCTGATATAATAAATCTAAGAACATATGGCGGCTGGATTGATACTATCAAAGATATTTTTGACGATATGCTAGGCGCCTATTTATCTTTTAAAATATGTCAAAAGTCAAAATAACATTTGCAGGAGGAACACAAAATCCAACAGGTTCTAATTTTCTTCTCGAATACGGCAACAGGAAAATACTTGTTGATTGTGGACTAACTCAGGGGTCAAAGATCGCTGATGACTTGAATCGGGCTCCATTTGTTTATGATCCGAAGACTATAGACCTACTAGTTATCACTCATGCTCACTTGGATCATGTGGGTAGGATACCAAAGCTATGTCGCGATGGTTATGATGCGCCAATATATTCAACTCCACCAACCAAAGACATGGCTGAATTGATCATGCATGACTCGCTCGGACTACTCAGTAAAGAGGCTGCTCAACATGGTCAAGATCCGATATACGAAGAGGTGGATGTGATAAATGCGCTACGTAACTGGCACACAGTTAAATATCATGAGATAACTCCACTCGAGACTGAGGACGGGCCGATATTGATAAAGTTTTATGATGCTGGTCACATACTAGGAAGTTCGATGATAGTATTTGAGATTGCTGGCAAGAAGATCATGTTTACTGGTGACCTGGGCAATACTCCTTCTATGCTTATGCCAGACACAGAGATAGTGAAGGGTATAGATTATCTTTGTATAGAGAGTGTATATGGAGATAGGAATCATCCAGATGTGTTAGAGAGGAAAGAGTTACTAAAAACCATCATGAAGAAAACTTTGAATAGAGGTGGAACTCTCATGATACCTGCTTTTAGTATAGAGCGTACCCAAGAGATGCTTTATATATTTAATGAGATGGTAGAGAGTCATGAAGTAGATAGAGTACCAATATATCTAGACTCACCACTTGCCATACACATAACACAAGTTTACAAAAAGCATCATGAGTATTTGAACAAGAAAGCTGATGGAGAAACTCATACTGATGATATATTCAAATTTCCAGGTTTAGTAGAGACTCTTGATACTGATGACAGTAAAGCTATCAACTATGACAACAGACCAAAGATAATCATAGCAGGTAGCGGTATGAGCAATGGCGGTCGCATACTTCATCATGAGAAGAATCATCTCCCAGATAGGAAAAGCACTTTACTCCTCGTAGGATATCAGGCTGCAGGAACCATGGGTAGACTATTGCAGGAAGGTGCAAAGTCGGTACGTATACATGGTGAAGATGTCGCTGTGAATGCAGAGGTTGCTAATATAAGTGGATTCTCTGCACACAAGGACTCTGATCACTTGGTTGAGATGGTAGGACAGATGAGTGAGAGTTTAAAAAAGGTATTTGTAATTCTAGGTGAAACCAAAAGCAGTAACTTCTTAGCCCAGAAAATACACGAGTACTATGGTTTAAATGTAAGTGTGCCAGAGAAAAATGACGTAGTCGAAATAGACCTATAATATTATGCAAGACAAAATAACAATATCAATATCAGGAGCAGCAGAAGTAGCACATTGTGGGCCTAGTGTAATCACAAAGGCCTTTGAGGTCGGTAGAGCACTATCAAAACACACAGACGTGCAGATCTCAACTGGAGCTACTTCAGGATTTCCTCTTTATGTAGCCCAAGGTTACAAGGAGAATGGAAAAGGTTTTAGTATAGGATTATCTCCTGCAGCCAGTAAGAAAGAACATCTGAATGTTTACAAGATGCCGCTAGAGTACAATGATGTGGTCATATACACTGGATTTGGCTTTCCTGGGCGTGATGTGATGTTGGTGCGTTCATCAGACGCTATCATCATCGGATGTGGTAGGATAGGGACTATACATGAGTTCACGGTGGCTTGGGAGAGTGATATGCCTATAGGGATACTGGAGGGTGAGTGGGCTACATCTAAAGTCATACACGAGATCATGGATAATAGTAATAGGAAGAATTCAAAAGTAATCTTTGATACTGATCCAGAGAGACTAGTAAACAAACTGGTTGAGATGGTAAGAGCTAGTAACAACAGAGTATGTCTAGCCTGCCTTGCTGATGAGGAGGATTCTACTAGTCTAGATTCTGAGCAGGAGCTACGAGGTTAGTTGTGTGATATAGAAAAGATTAAACCCCAAAACGAAGTTTTGGGGTTTAATCTTTTCTTTTATTTGGGTGAATATTATTTCATTACTGAATTCACGATATCACGCAATGTATCTGGACTATCTATTGCAAGAGTAGCTAGGATTTTACGGTCAATTTGCATACTCTTTTTGGTTGCAGCATCGATGAATCTCGAGTATGTAGTACCATTCTCACGTAGGAAAGCGTTTAGACGTACTGTCCAAAGCCTGCGCATATCATTTTTAAAATCTTTACGATGTGCAAATGCGTGGCGTCCTGCATGTTTGATAGCAACTTTCGCAGCTACTTCTGTTTTTGATCTTGCAAAGATGTAACCTTTTGCAGCAGCAAGCACATTGCGGCGTCTCTTCATTGCTATTTTATTTCTTTTTACTCTTGCCATATATTAGTTTTTATTACGTACTTATCTTATAAAATTATTTTAGTAAACGAGGTAGGAATCTAGCTTTCTCTTTTCCTGTCATAGCAAATTCACTCATTCTCTTTTTAGCTAATGTTTTTGTACCACTTGCTCTTGCGTTAAAGTGATTTTGCCCAGGTTTTCTCGCTAGGATTTTACCATTCTTTGTGACTTTAAGTCTTTTTGTCAGCGACTTGTTGGTTTTCATGACTTTACTATATTAGCACAATTATTTAGCTTTTTCAAGTACTATGTACATTCCCTTTGGCATCTTTTTCAAAGGCTCAGCTATTTTGTATTCAGCAGGGATAATAGCTAGTACACGGTCTAGCCTAGACACTAGGAAGGCTTGATCCATATATTTTGCACGACCCTTTAGCTGTAGGTCTATTTTTACTCTATGACCTTCCTTTAGCCACTCTGCGCCTTGCTTGGTTTTGATCTCTATATCATGATCTGAGATACCTACAGATATCTGTATGTTTTTGGTTTCAGTGTTGTGTGATTTTGCCTTGACCTCCTTTTGTTTCTTTGATTCTGTGTATTGATATAGTCCGTAGTCCATGATCTTACAGATAACCGGATCTGCATTTGGGGACACTTCTATCAAGTCTAGTCCTGCACTCTTAGCCTTTGCTAGTGCTTCTTCTTTTGTGATTACGCCCAAGTTTTCTCCTTTTGATCCGATTACTCGCATTTGTAATGCACGGATAGAGTTGTTTATGAAAATTTTTACTGCCAAAGTTGTGTTTATTGTTTAATTAAAATTATTTTTAAGTTATACACATAATAGCATATATATACTTTTTTGTATATGAATCTGACTAGATGAGTCTTTGTGATATAATGATAAACCTAAAGCATATGAGTACAGAGAACATACCAAAACACATAGTTATCATCCCAGACGGAAATAGGCGTTGGGCCAAAGAGCGGGGTGTGATGCCTTGGGTTGGACATTCTGCTGGGGCGGAGAGTTTACTAGAGCTTTTAAAAACCGGATATGAGACAGGTGTTTCTCATATTACCTTTTGGGGATTTTCTACTGAGAATTGGGGCAGGGATGAAGGTGAGGTGGAGATGATTATGGATTTGTTTTTAAATTTCCTAAAAGATAACAAAAGATATTTTCTCGAGAATAAAATTTCTTTTTCTCACTTTGGCAGACGTGACAGATTGCCAGCTGAGCTGATGATGGAGATTGAAAAAGCAGAAAAAGAAACAAAAGATTTTTCTTTGTATCACTTTGCTATTGCTCTAGACTATGGAGGTCGTGACGAGATAGAGAGAGCGATAAGAAAGAAGGAGAAGATACAAGATGAAAATGTAGGAGTAAAAGTTCCTTTTGCTGACTGCTTAGACACAGTAAAATTCCCCGACGTGGATCTGATCATTCGTACCGGTGGAGAGCAAAGAACTAGCGGAATACTCCCATGGCAGTCGGTCTATGCTGAGTACTATTTCTCCTCACTATACTTCCCAGAATTCAAAAGTAAAGATTTGCTAATTGCTATAGAAGAGTATTCAAATCGAAAAAGGAGATTTGGACGATAATATTTATTGGTGGAAGTGGGCGGGATTGAACCGCCGTGTCAAAGTAAAATCACATAGAGTCTACAGCATATAGCTAATATTTTTTGAATTCTGATTTTATAATATTAGCAAAACAATCAGAATTTGTAGTTTTAAGATTTCGTATATTTTGCAAAACTAAATAAATTAAATATACTACACACATTTTTATTATACCCGGCTACACATATTGTGTACTATGTAGTGGATACCAGTCGTCAGGGGCTATTAAGCGCGTGCGAAAGCTGGAGAATAAGCCCACAAAGGTGAACTTATTCTTGATGCAGTTTTGTTTGCATGTCTTTTTGAAAGGTTTTGAGATGCCTCTCACATCTATGCTGCACTATATGATATTTACAAAGATCTAATTCCAATTTTCACTCCCAATCTATATACTATATCAGATTTTATTTTGTTGTCAAGGTATAGAAAAGGACAAAAAAGACATAAGAAAAGCGGCGCTGTAGGCGCCGCTTGGATTTAAATTTTTCTCGGATAGAAAATCACCATCGGATTGCAATTGTATTGGATAGATAAAGCATTTGCATCTAGCGCCATTCTTTTTGCTGTATGCTCTCCATATCGTCCGAGTGGGGAGTGTCTCATGAGGCAAATTGCAGACTTCAGATCAGAACAGACTTGTGCTTCGGGAAGTAAAAGCGTTCGAGATAGTATCGTTAAGAATTTACTTCGTATGAGAACGTTCCCGGTAGGAGGGTGCCTAATGTCGCTACAAACAAACAAAACATGTGTCTCAGGCTCTTTCAGTTCAAAGATTGGTATCGTCACTAATGCTGTCTCAATTTCTGTGGTTTCCATGAGATTCTCCTTATGGTTAAGATTAAAGATCTATTTCTGATGGCATATATTTTTCCCGTATCTTTGTCAAATCTTACGCATCAGCTCTCGTATCTAGATCTCTTTCTTTTATCTTGTTCCTCTTATCAAATTTGTTTAGCTTTTTACATATAGCTATGTCACATTTTATCAGTGACCCCTTTAGATAGAGACTCTTTAGTAGTAGCGAGATAGATTTGTTCTCGGTTATCTTATATAGTTCAGCTATATCACGTTTTCGTAGCAGTAGCTTTCTGGTCCTATCTACCTCATAGCTTTTGGGTGTGTTCTTTTCTTGATATACAGCTACCTGCATACCGACCACAAAGGCTTCTCCACCACGGAGTATAACTTTAGAACCATCTACGATACATCTACCACTCTTTATACTCTTCACCTCATGTCCAAAAAGCTCAATGCCGCTAGACATAGTATCTGTAACATCATATTCGAGGCCTATTTTTTTATAAGTAGCGAGTGACATGTATTTTGCTTAATTGCTTGTATTTTAGCACACAAAATGTATAATAAAAACATATATATGCAAATATTAAACAATAAAAATCTTAACGGTAAAAAAGATGGTGATAAGAAAATCAAAAACAAATTCTCAGAGTTTTTGAAAAATTGGTGGCTCACGCTACTCATATTTTTCCTGTTTTTTATTTCTCCGATTTTGAATAATTATTTTGACAAAAATGATGTAGTGGTTACCAATGTTCCTATCAGCGAGATAGTAACTCGTATCAATGAAGGTGAGGTTGACTCACTAGAGGTGAGAGACGGAGAGATCGTCGCCCATCTACTATCTAGCTCGTCCACTATCAGAGCCACGAAAGAAGATGGCGAGAGTATCGGTACAGTACTTAAAAATCTCGGAGTCGATGAATTTAGTTTGTCTGAGGTGAAGGTAGATATCATAAAAGAGTCAGCATGGAAAAGTTATATAGGAGTGTTTTCTCTACTTTTGCCTATAATATTTTTCGGATTGCTTATATTTATAATTATGCGTAGCGTCAAGGGGGTTAACTCTCAAGCGCTATCATTTGGTAACTCTAGGGCAAAGAAAATCAATCCAGAAGACAAAAATCAAAAAGTGACTTTCTTAGATGTGGCTGGAGCCAAAGTAGCAAAGCAAGAGCTCGCTGAGGTAGTGGAGTTCCTAAAAGAGCCGAAGAAATTTCTCGACATCGGAGCTACGATACCAAAAGGTGTGATGTTGACCGGTGCACCAGGAACAGGTAAGACTCTCCTAGCGAGGGCTGTCGCAGGTGAAGCTGGGGTTCCATTTTATCATCTATCAGGTAGTGAGTTCGTAGAGATGTTTGTCGGAGTTGGAGCGTCTCGAGTGAGAGATCTATTTGCAGATGCGAAGAAAAATGCCCCAGCCATCATATTCATAGATGAGATAGATAGTGTCGGTCGTAGTCGTGGAGTTGGTATGGGTGGAGGCAATGATGAGCGTGAGCAGACACTCAATCAGATATTGGTAGAGATGGATGGCTTCGAAGCAAATGAGAAAGTGATTGTGATAGCTGCGACTAATAGAGCAGACGTGCTGGATACTGCACTCATGAGGCCAGGGAGATTTGATAGACGTGTAAACATAGACTTGCCAGATAGAGTAGAGCGTAAAGAGATACTCGAAGTACATATAAAAGGCAAAAAGTTAGCTGAAGACGTGAATCTGGACGTCATCGCTCAGCGTACACCAGGATTTTCAGGTGCTGAACTTCAGAGTTTACTAAATGAAGCAGCGATACTCGCAGCTCGTGAAAAGCGTACCACTCTCGCTCAATTTGACGCTATCAGAAGTATAGAAAAGGTGATGCTCGGTCCAGAGAGGCAGAGTCATATCATGGGTGAAGAGGAAAAGAAAGTGGTTGCTTATCATGAGGCTGGTCATGCACTCGTGGCAAGTCTACTTCCAAATGCTGACCCAGTGCATAAGATCAGTATCATTAGTCGCGGCAGCGCAGGAGGTTACACTATCAAACTCCCGACTGATGAGAGGAGGCTCACAAACAAAAAAGTCTTCATAGATGATATAGCTATGACCTTTGGCGGCTATGCTGCTGAAGAGCTTATATTTGGAGACGTGACTACGGGACCCTCTGGAGACATAGAGCAGGCGACGGCTATGGCTAGAGCCATGGTCACTAGATATGGTATGAGTGATGTGGTGGGGCCTATCGCTATAGAGAGTGAGAAGAATAGTTTGTTATATGGTAAAGGTCGTGGAGACAAGGAATACAGTGAGAGTATGAACAATATGATAGATGGTGAGATCAAAAGGATAGTAGAAGACGGTCGCGAGACGGCGAGAAAGTTAGTCAGAGAAAATAAAAAAGCTCTAGAGCATATAGCAAATACTTTGATAGAAAAAGAAATACTTGAACGTGATGATTTTGAAAAGATATTGGTACTGAACGGTATAGAACCAAAAAGATAATTTCAGATATAGAGGCAAAAAATAGGGGCGAAAATCTTTGATTTTCGCCCCGTTGCTATTTTGGTTTTACTTACTTGTTTTTTGCAAAGAGTGGTTCTTTACTGTTGCATTTTTCAGGTTTTTCGCCAGGATTACTTTTTAAAAAGTCTATCCGGACGCTTTGCTTTATGCCGCTAGGACACAGGTCTTTGGCTTTACAAGATGGCGAGCCAAATTGACATTTACAGGTTGCCAGTTTTCCAGTCATTTTTTCACCTTTTTATTTTTGAAGTTCTGCGTTCGCCTTTGCCAATCCATCTTGACCACGTTTGCCTTCACGAATGTTATTGCTCTTACATTCGTTACTGACAAGTCCTGGGCAGTTAACATGCTTTCCACTCGCTCGAGCAGATATGCATGCCTTTGAGGCTGGTATCAGGCTGCATTGGATTTCGGGCGTTACTTTCACTACTTTGATGTCTTTAAGACTCATATTTTTATCTCCGAAAAAGTTTAAAAAGAATTTTCTAATTTTATATAGTTTACACTATACAAAGTTAGGAAATTATTATATTATATTTCTGCTTTAAAAGCAATAGCTTATATGCTATAATATGTTCACCAAATATCCGACCATAGCTCAATTGGTTAGAGCACACGGCTTATATCCGTGCGGTTCCTGGTTCAAGTCCAGGTGGTCGGACTAGTTCTGTTCTCTTTGTTCCAGATTTATTCTAGGTGTAGCTCGTCGTACTTTTCTAGCTTTACTCGGAGCTCTGGGAAGTTTTCAAGATGTTTATCGTTTTCTATTATCTCTTTTGCATATTCTTTTGCAGTCTCCACTAGCTTTAGATTTTTCAAAGCTTCCATGGCTATGTCGCTCAGTCCTGACTGCTTTTTGGATATGAGTGATCCTGCACCACGTTCACGGAGGTCTATCTCAGCTAACTCAAAACCACTACTAGTTTCAGTAAAGTTTTTTAGTCTGGATATACTAGTATCGTTTGCTGTTTTGCTAAATAGATAACAAGTCGAGTCATATACACTACGTCCTATGCGTCCGCGTAGCTGATGTAGTTGAGACAGGCCAAATCTATCAGCGTCCTCGATGATCATGATCGTGGCATTTGGAACATTTACTCCCACTTCAACCACGCTCGTCGAGACCAAGATATTTATCTTATTCTCAGCAAATCTCTCCATGACTTCGTCTTTCTTAGCTGGTAGTAATTTACTATGCATCGCCTCTACGCTGAACTCTTTGAATATCTTTTTTAACTTTACTGTTTCGCTATCAACATTTCTCCTGTCTTGTTGAGTGCTCTCTGGATCATCTTCGCTACTTTCTATGCGAGTACATATGACATAGGCTTGTCTGCCAGATTTTAATTCTTCTCTTATCTTGTCATATACAGTCTCACGCTTCTTCTCTGTTACGAGTTCGGTTTTTATTTTCTTCCTCCCTAGAGGGAGCTCATCTATTATCGTAATATCAAGATCTCCAAAGATTGCCAGAGCTAAAGTTCTTGGTATAGGAGTAGCAGTCATAGAGAGTAGATGAGGTATCTCACTACGTTTGTCACCTTTTTTGTGGGCTAGTTCACGACGAGCAGAAACACCAAATCTATGTTGCTCATCGATGATGATGAGAGCGAGATCTTTGAACTCTACACTCTTTTTTGTTATCGCATGAGTACCTAGGAGTACACTTATCTTACCCTCAGACACCCACTTTATCAGTTGAGCACGGGATACCTTGGTAGCCTCATCAGGATTACTCTTTGATGGGAATTTCATAGCTTTCTTCCCAGATAGATACCCTATCTCTATACCAGTGTGGGCTAGGAACTTGATAAAACTTTGAAACTGCTGATAGGCGAGTACCTCAGTTGGCGCAAGATATGCGGCCTGGAGCGGGGTGCCGTATTTTTTGTGATCGCGTTTGCCGAGTATGGTAGCATAGGCTGCTGCTGCTGCGACCAGGGTCTTGCCACTCCCTACGTCTCCTTCGAGTAGCCTCTGCATAGGAACTTTTTTACTTATGTCTTTTATTATCGCAGATAAGGCTTTATCTTGTGCCCCTGTCGGAGTAAAATTATGCAAAGAGAAAAACTCATCTATGTTTGCTTGCGGCACATCATAGGCGAGAGACCCGAGGGCTTTCGCTCTCTCACTTGCTATACGCATCTGTATGTAAAGCATCTCTTCAAAGAGAAATCTTTTCCTGGCTGACATGGTCATCTTCTCATCGTGAGGAACATGTAAGTATAAAAATGCATCAGAGAGTGAGGGTAGTGAGAGAGCTTTTCTCATGTAGAGAGGGAGTGGGTCATCTATAGTTTTAAACCCCTCTTCATGTATTATCTTTTTTATTACTTCATAGATATATTTACTGGAGACTCCACTAGTTTCTTTGTATATAGGGACCAGTTCACCCATCTTCTTACCATCGGCTGTATCCTTTGCGAATAGTGAGTCTTTGAACTCGGGAACCTTGTCTATCTTTTGTATATGTGGATTTGCAATATATGTGCGGCCAGCTTTGCTCTCAGGTTTACCACGTAGTTCTACCATTGTCCCTTCGGGGTACATCTTTCCTATGTATGGTTGGCTGAACCAAATAACTTTTATATTTTTTTCTCCATCAGAAAAGTTAGCCTCAGTCATATTGACTTTACTTTGCCAAGCTTTTCGTACTTGGACTTTTGTCAGTGTGCCATATAGAGTAACTTCTTTGCCTATCTCTATATCATCTATCCTAACACTATCACCGTATGACATATAACGTAGTGGAGCATATCGAAGTAAGTCTTCGACGGTTGTGATTGATAGTCTGGTGAGACCTGCTCTATGTGCTGGGGTCAATCTGTTTACTGTGTCTATTTTTCTTTGCAAAAAATTATCTTTCATCATTGATATTTTAGCACAGATTTAAAGGAATGGAGGAGAAGAGAGTCTCTTAGTATCTCCCTCGGAATTTGTAATACACGAGTAGAGCGAGAGTTACGAGAACTAGAGCTAGTAGATATAGACTCTCCACGCCATAGTTGTTGGTGCTAAAGTTTAGATATAGATTGAAACCGAGAACCAGCAATCCGGCACATAGTGGTACTATAGGATAAGGCAAAAACATGATACTTAAACCAAGAAGTATAAAAAGAGCATGATAAATATTAAAAGTTACTATTGTAGGTAAATACTCTGAGGCACAGGCAAAGATGGTATTGTTCAGTTTTAAACTCTTGGCGGCGTTTAGGATCTGGGATAGGTGAGGCCATATGAAATATATAGCCAGAGCAAGGCGTAGTAGGTAAGGGAATATTGATTGAGCTCTCATGTTTATCAGTATAACACAAGAGTTATGGGTATAGGAGAGACCTATACACAAGTTTGCAAAATATCCCAAAATATAGTATTATATAATGACTTTTATTATAAATTTGTAAACAAAAGTAATCAGAAGAACTAAAACAGGTAAATTATGCCAACAATAAATCAATTAAAAAAGAATGCTAGAAAGCCACAGATTAGAAAATCTCGCTCTATAGCTATGGGTAAAGGCTGGAACAGTGTTCAGAATAAACCTAACTTTTATGCTGCACCATTTAAACGTGGAGTATGTACAAAAGTAACAACAACTACACCAAAGAAACCGAACTCTGCGCTACGTAAGATAGCCCGTGTTAGATTGACAAATGGTCTAGAGGTAACTGCATACATTCCAGGAGAGAAACACAAACTACAAGAGCACTCTGTGGTTATGATACGTGGAGGACGTGTAAAGGACCTTGCCGGAGTGAGATATCACATCGTGCGTGGTCGCCTGGATGCTACTGGAGTTGACGCTCGTCGTCAATCTAGAAGTCTCTATGGAGCAAAACGCCCAAAGGCAGGAGCAGTACCAAAAAAGAAATAATTAATAATTAACACAAAACTATGAGAAGACCAGTAAAAAATAGAAACATTGCGGCTCCAGACGTTACTTATAACTCTGACAAGCTAGGCAAATTCATCAATTATGTGATGATAGGTGGTAAGAAAAATACTGCTCGTGAAGTTGTGTATTCATCTTTTGAATATATAAAATCAAAGACAGAAAAAGAGGGTCTTGAGATATTTGACGAAGCAATCAAAAACACTTCACCAAATGTAGAGGTTCGCTCACGCCGTATCGGTGGAGCAAACTATCAAGTTCCTCGTGAAGTTCGTCCAGAAAGAAAACTTCAACTGTCTATGCGCTGGATATTGTCAGCAGCTAGAGGAAAAAAAGGACAGCCTATGCATATCAAGCTAGGTGATGAACTTATCCTAGCCGCAAAAGGCGAAGGATCAGCTGTAAAGAAAAGAGAGGATACACACAAAATGGCCGAAGCTAACAAAGCTTTTGCTCACTTTGCTTGGTAAACCACTGATTACAAAACAAAAACTCTGTGAATTTCACAGAGTTTTTGTTTTGGTTAATTTCTGATGTATATACCACGACCATTTAAAAATATCAGTACTATCAACATCAAGACTAGAGCTAGTCCTAAATATATAAAAGCTTTGCGGTGACTGTGATGGCACACACAATCGGTGAGTCCAGCACACTCTACGCAAGTTTGATTCACTTTATTTTCTGTTTGTATTTCTTCTGGCATGTTTTCATTATGGCAAGTATCTAGAGTCTTTGCAATCTGTTTCTCCACAGTAATTGCAAAGACTAGGATTTTGTGTTAATATTAGATCCTACACCAAAGAAGTAGGTGAGAGCGATAAAGAATACTTTTGACACTCTCTTAATATCCTGCGGAGGAAGCTCGCGACTATTGGTGTATAGTCGCAATTATTATTTATGGCATTAACAAAAAACAAAAAAATAGATCTTATAGCAGAGTACACAGCAGCACTCAAGGGTGCAAAAAGTGCGGTGTATGTTAGCTACAAAGGTTTACCTGTTAAAAAACAGGAGATTTTGCGCAAAAAATTGTTTGCTCTCGGGATGAATTATAGTGTTGTAAAAAAGTCTCTATGGGACCGTGCAGCAACAGCAAATAATGTAACAGGAACTACTCCAGCAGTTGGAGGAGAGATGGGTGTTGTCTTTGGTGATGACCTTATCGTACCTGCTCGCGAGGCTTATGATTTTGCAAAGGCCAACAAAGGAGTGTTTGCAATATTGGGAGGAGTTTGGGATGGAGCCTTTATGGACGCAAAAGCCATGATGGAGATCGCCCTCACACCGAGCAGAGAAGTTTCGATTTCAAAAATCGCTTACCTTTTCAAAAGCCCTATGCAACGTCTTGCAATTGGTCTTAGTGAAGTAGCAAAAACAAAAACAAATTAAAAATAATTTTATAAAATTAAATAAAAATATATGGAAAAATTCGCAGATTTACTTAACAAAATAGATGGAATGTCAGTACTAGAGCTTAACGAGCTAGTAAAGGCTATCGAAGAGAAGTTCGGAGTATCAGCAGCAGCAGTTTCTGCTGCTCCAGCAGCTGCAGCAGCAGACGCTGGTGAGACAAAGGACAGTTTTACTGTACACCTAGTGTCAGCTGGTGAGCAAAAAATCGCAGTTATGAAGGTTATCAAAGAGGCTCTTGCTCTAGGACTAAAAGAGGCAAAAGATATGGTGGATGGTGCACCGGTAGATGTGAAAGCTGGAGTGAAGAAGGCAGAAGCAGAAGCTATGAAGTCGGCTATCGAAGCTGCAGGTGGAAAGGTAGAGCTAAAGTAATTTTAGTATCTAAAACAAAATGCGCGAAGGCTTTGCCTTCGCGCATTTTGTTTTACTTATATTTCTTTTGTCTATTTTATCAAACCCTCTTTTCTCATTATTTCTAAGACTGTCTCAAAAGTCTGCTGTACAGTATGATCAGTGGTGTCGATGATGTGAGCATTTTCAGCTGGTCGAGTTGCTCCTACTGGGCGATTCCTATCTGCATAGTCACGTTGTTCTATCTCTTTTGCAAGTTCTTCTATCGTTATCACTCTACCTTTTGCTAACTCATCTTTTAGTCTTCTTTTGGCTCTTATCTGAGGAGAAGCTTCCAAAAATATTTTAAAATTAGCTTCAGGGAATACTTCAGTTCCCATATCTCGCCCCTCAGCAACTAGTCCTCCATAAGATTCAGAGCTAGCTATCATATTTCTCTGAAAGGTGTGTATCACTTTACGAAGTTCTGGATAAGGGGATATTAAGCTAGCTTTCCTACCAGTTTCTTCCTTGCTGAGCTCTGGCCAAATATCAACCCCAGCTACCAGTACTTGATTATCAATAAAAATAGGAGAAATATTTTCTCCTATTTTTACTATTGATTCGATATCCATAAAGTCCACCTCACGCCTGATAGCTGTGTGAGCTACGAGTCGATAAAGTGCTCCACTGTTTAGGTAGTTGTAGTTAAAATATTTTACCAGTTGTTTTGAGAGAGTTCCTTTGCCTGCAGCACTTGGTCCATCTATTGTTATTATTACAGGCATAAGTTATTTTAAGTTTATATTTTTAATATTACTCCTCTGGAGCACTCTCCTCATCTGGATCAGCAGACCCAGCATAAGCGAGACCATCACTCTCTAGGTGTTTTTTTATCTCTTTGGTTAACTGTTCATTTAACTGCTTGTTCTCACGTAGTGTGATGCGTGAAGCGTCATAACCACGCCCGAGCTTCTCCTCTCCATATACATAGCTAGTGCCTGCTTTGGTTATGATTTTAAATTTCTCTCCCAGAGCGAGTAGTTCACCTTCATGACTGATACCTTCATTGTACATGATATCAAACTCAGTAGTTTTGAATGGGGCAGCCACTTTATTTTTTACTATCTTTACTTTTGTCCTCGCTCCTACCACATCTTCTCCTTTTTTGATTTGGGCGGTTTTGCGTATGTCTATACGTACTGAACAGTAAAACTTTAGAGCTTTTCCTCCTGGAGTTGTTTCTGGATTGCCGAACATGACTCCGATTTGCATACGGATCTGATTGATAAAGATGATTACAGTTTTACTTTTGTGTGCGATAGCAGTTAATTTGCGGAGAGCTTGAGACATTAGTCTTGCTTGCTTTCCTACATGATGTGCACCCATGTCTCCCTCTATCTCATCTCTCGGAGTCAGTGCTGCTACTGAGTCTATGACTAGCACATCTATCTTTCCACTCCTAACTAGACTCTCCGTGATCTCGAGAGCTTGCTCACCGTTGTCAGGTTGAGAGATTAGGAGTTCATTGATATTGACTCCTAGCTTCTTCGCATACTCTGGATCCATGGCATGCTCAGCATCGATAAATGCACATAGTCCACCAAGTTTCTGTGCTTCAGCTATCACGTGCAAGGTGAGTGTTGTCTTTCCTGAACTCTCAGGACCAAATATCTCGATGATACGCCCACGAGGAAGTCCTCCCACTCCCAGAGCATAGTCTAGCCCTAGAGATCCAGTCGGCACTACATCTATGTCTACCTTTGGTGTGTCTCCGAGACGCATGACAGCACCTTCACCAAATTTACTCTGCAGATCTTTTAGCAGTGTGTCTGTTGCTTTTGAACTTTTGTCTACTCCGTCCCCAACTTCTTTTGCTGCTTTTACCACTTTCTTTTTTAATGCCATATTTTTATATTTATTTTATTTATACTTACTCACTTAATTATATCACAGGAGAGGATATGTGATCTGGGGATAAAAGTTTATTTACTTCGGACCAGTACTTTGGTTTCCACTTTGCGTCCCCACTTGTCTATGGCATGTAGATATATAGTAGTATACGGCTTTTGGGATAGCAGTATTTCATTAAAATTCCCAGCTTGATCCATGACTATGTCTCTGTCAAATAGAGTGGCACTCTTTGCTCTTAGTATCTGTCCACGCAGGACAAAGGTTGGTGTATCTACGGTGTCAGAGGGGAGTGGGTAATTGATGACTATCCTAGGACCTAGTAGCAGAGGAGTTAATTTGTAGAGAGTAAAGGAGACAAGCAGAAAAAGAAATATATATGTCAGAACTTTTAATATCAATTTTTGTGCTGGCATGTGAGTTTAGAAGAGGTCATCCAAGTCTTCGTCCCCAGTTTCGCTTTTCTTACCCATTTGTCCTGTACCTTTTAATATCTCACGTTTGTTGTTTACCAGTGGGCCGACAACTCCGAATCTCTCGAGTAGGGTGATGAGCTTGTTTGCTTTTGGATATCCCCAGCCAAATCTACTTTGAAGTTGAGATGCACTACTGCGGCCACTGGTAATCACGAACTCTTTGGCTTTCATATAGTCATCATCTTCTGGCTCTTCTGCTCCTTCACTATAGGCATCTTGATTGCTAGATACACCATTTGCAAAACCTCCTTGACCTACAGCATTCACACTAGTTTTTGATATATCGACTTTGTCATAGTAGTCAACATAGCTGTTTTTGATATACTCGATAACGCTAGAGACTTCCTCGCTACTTACAAATGGGGCTTGGAGGCGACGGAGATTTGGATTGTATGGATCCATATACATCATGTCACCATTGCCGAGTAGGTCTTCTGCTCCCATCTGATCCAGTATGGTGCGTGAGTCTATCTGTGAAGTAGTCTTCAGAGCTATACGAGCAGGGATGTTGGCTTTGATATTTCCTGTGATTACTTTTGTATCTGGTCTCTGGGTGGCTAGTATCAGATGTATACCAGCAGCGCGCCCCTTTTGGGCGAGACTCATGATAGCTGCAGTTATCTCCTTTGGGTACTGGAGCATAAAGTCATTGTACTCGTCAAAAACTATCACTATATATGGCATCTGTGGAGGCATGTTATCAAAGTTCTTGCTTTTCTTGGCAAGTTCCATCGCAGGATTCAATATTTTTTTGTTGTAGTCTCCTAGATTTTGTATACCATGATACTCTTCGGCAAATAGTGTGTAGCGTCTCTCCATCTCTCCTATAGCCCAATTGAGTGCGCGTATACCATTTTTAGGATCGGTGATGATAGGGGTATATAGATGTGGCAGAGTCTTGTAGGTAGTGAACTCGACGCGTTTCGGGTCGATGATAATCATCTTCAGCTCATCCGGTGAGTTCTTGTAAAGCATACTCAGTAG
>JAYVLF010000029.1:0-17134 GCA_043759615.1 Minisyncoccota bacterium
CCATCTACCCAGTCTCGGAACTATCTCTTTCCACTCTGCGTCATAACGAAGAACACTGTCACTACATGCGTCAGTAAATTTTCCTATGCCGTACTCCTCGATTTCCTTTTTACTATTTAGTCCCGCCTCCTTTTCTATCAAGTTTTCTATCGGTAAGCCATGACAATCCCAACCCCAAACACGACGAACACTTTTGCCATTCATGGTCTGATATCTAGGTATCGCGTCTTTTATCGTGCCTGCGAGTATGTGACCATGATGTGGGAGTCCTGTAGCAAAAGGAGGCCCATCATAAAAGCTATAAGAACTCTCTGGACTCTTTCCCGCTGGAGCCTCGATAGACTTTTTGAAAATATCATTTGCTTCCCAATACTTCTGTGTCTCTAGCTCCTTTTCGTTTATAGATTTTTTGATATTTTCACTCATCTTCATATGATAACAAAAAATAAGGGCTTTAGCAAAAGATTCTCATCTGCCAGAACTACATCCTCTCTACTGCGTTTATACCGAGAGTGTACAGGCCAACTTTCAGTATGTCTTTTGTCTCTTTTACTATTTGTAGTCTATGCTCTGTAGTGCTGTCACCCTCTACTATTATCTGATTGTTTGCATAGTAACTATTGAACTCTTGGGCAAGTTCAAATAGATAAGTAACCAACTTTTGCGGGGCTATATCCTCTATGGATATTTTTAATATATCGCTGAATTGTGCAAGTTTGATTTCTAAAGCAGAAACAGGAATAGCCTGATTTAGCTTTGGTGATAAATTGTTTTCTTCACCTTTTGCTAGTAGTGATGAACATCTAGCATGAGTGTACTGTAGATAGGGTCCGGAGTCACCTTCAAATGATAGTGAGGTCTCAGGATCAAAGTTAATATTGCTACCAGGTTTCGCTCTCAATATAGATATACGCAGTGCAGATAGGGCGATATCAAAATAAACTTTTTCTTTTTCTTCGTCTGTTAGATGTGCGAGTCTGTCACCTGACTTTTCTTTTACCTCATCTATCACGGCATTTATCGTATCGAGCGCGAGCGGTACACCACCTAACCTACTAGACATCTTCTCCCCTTTAAATGTCATGCGTCCGTGAGCTACATGTATATTCTTATCTGCTCTATCTTTCCAAATACTGTCTATATCTGAGATTGCAGCAAATACTGATTTAAAATGTTGTATCTGTTCATTGTCTGAGATAGTAAAAGAGTGTTCTGGATTATATTTTGAAAACTTAATATCAATTAGCCCTATGTCTTTGGCTTCATATGTAGGATTGCCTTCGCTGTTTATAAATACACTAGTGTGTATATCTTTTCTTTCTTCACTAGGGACATAAACTATAGCCCCTTCACTTCTGACGAAAACTTTATCTAGATTTTCTAATACTATTTTTTTGCCGACTACCCCTGCCTCACTCTCATATACGAGACCGTCAAAAGTAGATCCGAATCTGCTGAGTAGATCAAATAGATAGTCTATGTTTATCTTTTTTGAACTATTGTATATATCTAAATCTTCACTCTCTATACCTCCAAAAAGATTGTTTGCGATATTTTTCACTTCTTTGATCTTTTCTTCATCATCTTTATTGTCTTCAAAATACTTCACACCTTCTACGTATGCTTCACCTAAACTTTCCACTTTAGAATAATCTTTTCCTAGATTAGTCTGCGTATCTCTTTTGATAATAAATATTGCCTTGGCGATGCCGAGTGAAATATCAGACGGATATGAGATAGTTGTCGTATCTGCATCAGAAATTTTCATGGATCTAGAGATGAACTCACCGATGGTGTTGTTCATAAAGAGTCCGATGTTAAATGGTTTGAAAAGGTTTGGTGAAGAGTGTTCTACGAGTATTTTCTGTCCTGTGAATTTGGTTTTGATTTTATCTTTTACTACTATATGTGTACGCAAGAAATTCTCATCGAGCCAAATATTTATAAATCCATTGCCAGCTACTTCAACTCTAGAGAAAGAGTCTCTTAACTTTTCAGCTACACCCTCTGCATCCACCTTTAGACGCATGGCTACATTTGTATATACGTGACCGAACTTCTCTACGTTTTTGACATCATTGAAAGCTACGACAAAATCCTCGACTTCGAGAATTTGTTTGATTTGATTTTTAACTTCTTCTAATATCATTTGTACTCATAATATACCACAAAAAAGGCCGACACGCTAAGCGTGTCGGCCTTTTACCGAGGAAAATTTTAACGCACCAAACTAACCAAAGCATCATTTTTATCACCTTGATAATTGCCAGCATAACCTGAGGTCACCTCATCATAAGAAAAGAACACCATCGTAGCCACACCTTCATTTGGATATATCCTGACTGGAAATGGCATGGAGTTTGTAAACTCTAGAACCAGATAACCATACCAACCAGGAGAAGCTTTTGTAGTATTTAAACTTATTCCAGCTCTGGCGTAGCGAGACTTCGTAAAACAAACCATCGCCACATCATCAGGTAAGTGAAAATATTCCAATGTTCGACCAAGCACTAAAGTTTGTGGTTGTATGATGAGTGACCCATCTTCTTCCACTTTCATATCAATGAAAGCTTTTGAGTTTGGATCTTTTAGGTCAAAGACATCGCCAAAATTTTTATTTGCTGTTTGAAATTTGTCGCTAGCTCTGACGTCATAACCCTCACCAGATTGCCCAAATGAGCAAACATTTTTATTGCCAATTTTTGAAATTGATGTAGATAGATATGGACTGATAAGTGGTTTTTCACTTTTGCAAAGATTTTCGATTTGTTTTGCTGAAAGTATAGACATATAGTCTCCTTGTTTAAAATAAAGAATTGAAATACAAAATCGTATCTGTATTAGAGACTAACATATTCTAAACATAAAATCAAAAGTGATAGAAAATAAGAAATCCCACGTACTTGCGTACGCGGGATATATCAGAAACAAGAACAAACTCAAACAAAATACAAATCACTTCGGCACGCAAGCGTACCACAGACTTTCATCAAAGATGATCTCGCCAGCAAAGTTAAGTCTAGGGCCTGGGGACCAAAAATTGAAGGTCAAACAATAATGATCTCCTGCGACACCGCTCCGCTCTGCCGTTAGATTTGGGTGAGTTTTTTGAAAACCCGGATTCATAAAGTTAATGGTGAACATATCAAAAAATGGAGCAAACTTGAAACCACGTTTACCAATCTCTTCCAAGACTTCAGCCACAGTATCAAAAGATCTTTCAAGCGGCAAAAAAGTTACAGTTCTGTCCTTGTAAAAACTTATAAAGTCCATCTGCCCGATAATAAAATGATTTGCATGTGGTGGGCTGGCTAGAATTTTTTGCATATCTCTTGGGGTTAGTAGACTGCTTTTAGAATAGTCACTGACCACTACCCAACCCGTCGCTTCATCAATTTTGATTTTCATAAGCTTCCTTTCGGTACGCAAGCGTACCAAAGTTTTCTGTTAACAAAAAAGTTCTGCCGATAGAACCAAGCTACCCGCATTGCAAGTATCGTTAAACCCTAGTGTGCAGTCTATCTCCGGAAGATCTTGTTGTCTCAGCGTTAAATGTGGATACTTCTTTTTGAAATCTTCGTCGACAGAGTTAATAGCTAGAATGCTAAAAAATCTGCTGGCTCGAGACTAAATCTTTCTAATTCTAGCAAAATATCGCTAGCCTTATCGTAAGTGTTTCCAGTTTTAATAAAGGCAATGTCTCTCCCTCTAAATACTGCTGGGAATTTAATACTTCGTATTAGTTCTCTGCTGTGAGCGCGATAACCTTGACCCCAGTGATCAAAAGCATTTTTGTGATTCATCTTGTGATGTGGCCAATATGACTCGACCCTCACTATCACTAGACGCGGAATAACCGGAATGGTTTCAAATTCTATTTTCATATGATTTCCTTTATTTGATTAAGTTTGATGTGAATGGTTTCATTTGCGGTTGGCATGCCACCCACTCACCCTCCAAAGGGTTGGCAGATGAATCTGAGACAGGTTGTGCAATGGCTTTTTTTGTGGCATGAAGATTGTGAAAAGAGATCATGTAAACATTTAGAGCCTCATTCTGCCATAACGTTCTGTTTGGAAACTTGAGAGAGATAGTTTGATCTTCCAGATTCAGACTAATTAAACTCATAGCGTTCGCAAAGTCGAAACCCAAATCTCTGACAGCGTCTGACAAAGACTTTAGCGTTGCAAACTGTTGTTCAAATTTTACAAAATATATTGGCCAGAAATACTTTGGACTAAATCTTATTGTAGGCAGGACAGATTCTCCTAAAATAATCGTCCAAATATCTGTATCAAATTTTTCAAAAATCTCTACAGCAGTCTCATTGTCATTTGTTTTAAATTCTTCAAAAACAATCATTTGCGGCTTTGGTAGAACGTGAGTGACTTTCATATGATTTCCTTTGTGAGTTGTTGTTTATAAGATTATTCAAAGAGCGAGGAACTTACCCTGACAGACTAACACAAAATAATATGTATAGCAACAAGAAATCCCGCAAGCTAGCTTGCGGGATTTCTTGTAAATTTAATTCGTCACTTCGATACCCATTGATCTTGCTGAGCCAGCGATAATCTTCACAGCCTCCTCTAGAGTGTTTGCTGTTAAGTCTGCCATCTTGATCTCTGCTATCTTTTCTATCTGAGCTTTGCTTAGTTTTGCTACTTTTGTAGTAGCATTCTTTGCGCTACCTGATTTGATACCTGCCGCCTCTTTTAGTAGTGAGCTAGCTGTAGGAGTTTTAACTACGAAGTCATAAGTTCTGTCTTCATAAGCATAAATCTTCACAGATAATCTTCCCTTCATCTCACGAGTTAGGTCGTTAAACTTCTTTGTAAAGTCAGCGATATTTACTCCAGCTTGTCCGAGGGCGGGACCAAGTGGTGGTGCAGGCACTGCTTTTGCTGCCTCTATTTGCACTTTTACGAATTTTGTTACTTTTTTGTCTGCCATAATTTTACTATAATACACTAAATCTTCTTAACTTGCAAGAAGTCCAACTCTACCGGGGTTTCTCTACCAAACATGTTTACGAGCACGTTTAGCTTGCCCCTGATATTGTCAACACTATCAACTTTACCCTCAAAGTCTTTAAATGGACCATCTACTATACTAACTATCTCTCCTATGGTTATAGCTAGCTCATGTATAGGCTCACTATTGTTCATCTTTCCTAAAAGTGAGTCTATTTCTGTCTGTGTGAGTGGCACCGGTGTATTACCTGCTCCGACAAACCCAGTAACACGAGGAGTATTACGAACCATGAACCAACTATTGTCATCTACTATCATGTCTACGAGTATATATCCAGGATAAACTTTTTCGTCCACCTCTACACGCTTACCATTCTTGACTTTAATTTTCTTCTCTATAGGAACTACTACATTAAATATTTTGTCCTCCATTCCTAGTGACTCGATACGTTGTTTTAGATTCCTCTCTACAGCATTTTCGTATCCGCTATATGTGTGTATAGCATACCAGTGCCTATCTCCTGTGAAGTCTTGCTTTGCCATATTATGCTACGAATTTTGCTAATAATTTTTGTAGCACCAGATCAAGAGATGATAGATAAATAGCTACGATAATAGAGATGAAGATCACAGCTACTGAGCTAGCGATAACCATCTTTTTTGTTGGCCATTTTACATGTTTTAGCTCTTTGCGAACGTCTTTGAAGAATTGTATTGGGTTCATATTTTTAAAGTTTATTTATAATTTTCCTAAATTAAAACACCCTTTCGGGCATTAAAATAATAATAACATTTATATGTATTATTTGCAAACTGAACCAATATTACTTTATCTCGTAAGTTATAGACACATTTGAGACTATCTCATTTACTCCGACTGGTACATCTGGGACGATAGGCGCCATGTCTGCTCTGGCACTCATGCTTTTTATCATCATACCACCCTCTGCATACGGCATAGCCACAGCTGATGAGTCATCACTAAAGTACATCACGTCTCCGAGATCAACTCCGAGCTGCTTTGCAAGCAATCTTGCTTTCTCTTTGGCATTGGTGATAGCGAGACCTCTCGCTTCAGATTTTAATCCATCTTCATCATCTATGATCATGGTAGGTCCTGTAACTTCGTTTATATTTGCTGAGGCGAGAGCTTCTAGGAGTTTACCTGTGTCATCTATCTTTTTTGACTTGATATCTATACTCTGTGTTACCTCGTAACCATTTATCACTTGCTTGCCTCCACAATATGAGCTACCTACAATACACTTATCTTGTACCCAGTCGTACTTTGGATATGTGGTGAAGCTGGTGTTCTTTATATCTTTCTCCTCTACTCCGAGAGTAAGGAGTTTAGCTTTAGCTAAATCCCACTTCTTAGCCACTGCATCCTGTGCCTCTTTTGAGGTTTTACCTGACTCTCTTATAGAGATAGAGATCTTTGTCGTATCAGGAACAGCTTCCACCTTACCGATACCAGATACAACTATGGTATTCTGATAGTTTGAGTCTATATTCTTGTACCCTTTGAATAGGGTCGCAGCGTAGATTAAAACTGCTATAGAAACTATAACTAATAATATATTTATAAGTGTTGGTTGATAACTTTTTTGTTTTTCTGTATTAAAATTCATAACTCAATTATACTACTTTGAAAAGTACTCTACAAGCTCATTGTACACCGTAACTTCGCCTTCCGTTCTCGAGAGTGACAAGGCTTTCTTGGCATACTCTAGAGCTTCCAGTTTTTTGCTTGAGTCTAGGCCGATAAAACGTGCCAGATCAGCATAACACTCAGGATCGTTGGGAGCGAGTTTACAGTATACTATATAAGCTGCCATGGCTTTTTGGTCAGCATTCACTGTGCCCATAAGAAAAGCTGCCTCATAGCTCCTGCCGAGTATGTCGAAACTCTTTGGATTGGTGGTGGTCGCTTCGCCCTCAGCTTTGAATAGTAAAAAGTTTAGTATGCTAGCGAGTTCCTCTCTAGATGAACCTGCTTCTGCTGATTTTGATAACACTCCGAGCAACTCCTCTGCCGAGAGATCTTGTCTTCCGGCTTTTTCTTCTTTTGATATGCCGAGATTCAAAATATTTTTTTCCTTTGCGAGATAAAAGCAGATGATTAAGAGGACACTGATAAAGGCGACGACAAGTAATCTGAAAATATTTCTCAGAGCTATCTTTTTCCTATATTCAAAAAGTGCAAAAGCTATCAAAATCGTAGATAACAAAAAAGCTACAGAAGAAACCTTTGTGTCGATGAGCATGAATAATAACCCGGCAAAAAATGTGACTAGTATACCACTATTTAGCAGTAGGATATTGTTTTTTTGATTATCTGTTTTCATTTGTGCTAGAGGCTACTACACTCTCTGCTCCAGATACAGCGTTGAAAAATGCTATGACTCTTTTCAGAATACTCTTGTCTAGACATACCTCATCTATACATAGGTGACCAGTATTTGAGTTTTGATTTGATACTGTTACACTACTATTTACGTTTTCATTTTTGACCAGCATCAAGACCACACCTCGTCCAGAATCAGAGGACAAAGCAACACCCACAGAAACTCCACCCCCTATCATCTTCTGACCTACACCACTCTCTCTAGAGGAGAGAGTTATCCTATCACCTTTTTGCACTGGACCATTCTCAGCAGTTACCCTCACAGGAACACGTCCACTAAAAGCAACTGGTACACCACCCTTCAGATCTGCATTTAAAATCATACCTGGATTCGTAGCTACAACTCCGATGACCTTTTCTCCGATATTTGCAGACACTACACCCATGAGTGAATATTCACCGCTAGTTGATGCTGTGCCGCCAGTATCCCACAGATGCTCTTTTTCTCCGAACATAACTATAGTTCCGGCTACCAGACCCTTCTCATCCGATGGGAACATCTCAGCTACGTCCGCCGCCGCATCTACATCAAAACCTTGAGCACGTATCCTTCCCCCCACTCTTAACTGCTCATCTGCTATGCGAGAAGTACGAGCTCCTCCAGAAGTGGATGAAGCAACCCCGAGAAATCCATCAGCTCCGAGAAATAGCTTTGAGTTATTACTGGCTCCGATTTGTATAGAGCCAGCTATCTCATTTATGATATTGTTACCGATAACAACAATAGTATTCGTAGCTGTGGAAGTGGATAGATTTCCAAATATCGTGGATGAAGATGAGTTTAGTAGTGCAGCACTAAAAGTTGACCCATCAGAGTAGGTAAAAGTAACCGAGTTATTTCCATTTTGATAACTACTAACAATATACTTACCATCAACTCCTGCTGGACCCATGGGACCACTGATACCCCTCGCCCCCACACCACCCGCAGAGACGTATTTAGTTATGTGTTGCGTATCTCTTACTATTGTCTCAGTTTTTGTTGCATTTAGAAGTGTGTTTATATCTCTTCTGTCGTTTATCAGAGACTGATTTATACCAGAAAGATCAATTGCTGGCTGCTCTTTTATGTTATCTACTAAAGATGAAGTAAAACACCTTTCTCTATTTTCGGGTGAGAAGATTTTTGATAGAGTGCAATAAGTGTGCAATGCTATAGTGTCTATGATATTTAGACTTTGAGTTTGTGGTGAGTATATCTGAGGTATATTTTGTCCGAGAGCGATACCACTCATAGAGATGATTATTGGTAGCGAGAGTAATTTAAAAAAAGTCTTCCTGTTCATGGCTTAATTATAATATATTTTGTGTGGATATCTGCCAAAGTAATCCCCAGATTATAAGGTATAATTACAAGTATGAAAGAAAACACACTCGCAATAATCGCCATATCTTTGACTATACTTATCGTGACCATACTTTATCTTTGGGGCGGTTTGCTTTACACAAAAATAAACTAAAATGTTTACGCGCACTATATATTTTGTTAGACATGGAGAGACGATACTAAATGCTGAACAAAAGAGACAAGGCGAAGATGGTGGATTGTCCGAAAAGGGTAGGTCTCAGGCTTTTACTCTAGGGGAAAGACTTAGTAGTTTTGGGATAAAAAATATTTTTTGTAGCCCATTTCAAAGAGCCATGGAGACGGCAGACGAGATATTAAAATCTTGCGCTGTGAGCATAGAGTATATACCACTGCTCGGTGAACGCAAAAACCCTAGCCGTATCATAGGGCTATCTTACACCGACCCACTAACCGAAGAAGCGATAAACTTCATGGACAAGAGTTATCATACTCCTGAAGCTAGATGGGAAGATGAGGAAAACTTTCAAGACCTAAAAGACAGAGCAATCAAACTAAAAGAGTTCTTGATCAAGAACTCTAGTGATAAAACCCTGTGTGTTAGTCATGGTATATTCTTAAAAATGTTCCTATGCACTCTTTTGTATGATAAAGATTTAACAGTAGAAAAATACATAAAAATGTCCATGTTTAACCCTGCTGACAATGCTGGTGTAACTATAATAAAATATTCTCCACTGAACTTTTTTGGTAATCCGTGGGAAATCATCGCCTACAATGACAGTTTGGTTGATATGAAAAAGATAAAGCTAGATGAATTATTGGGAGATCACGTAAACCAATAGTAGTAGAGTCAAAATAAATAGAACTATATCAACTGCGAGAGCAATAGTAGAAAAAGTCTTTGGCTGCTCTGTAGTTACTATCGGCAAAGTCTGTACTACTGGGGACGGAGTCATAGCAATCGGAGCTGAGGTTTGTAGTGTTGGAGTAGAGAGAGGGATAGTTACAGGAATAGAAACAGGCTTTGGAGCAAAAAATGGAGGAGGAGTTGGGATAAAGTTAGTTTGAGCCTGAACATTGATCACAGGAGCTTCAGCTTGCATTGGCGCTTGCTCTGCCATAGGTGTCGGAGTATAAACCACCTGAGGAGCTGGAGCAGCCGCCTCTATTGCTGGAGACGATGCTGGCATTGCAGTCTCTGATCTTGCCTCTGGCATTACACTTTGCACTTTTGCCCCATAGGAACTATAAACCTTTAACCCCTCCTCTATGTCATTGTTATCCCAGCCACTAGCTACAAGAAGATTACGAAGAGAGTCTTCGGTTAAGTTTTTGTTTATAGAAATTATCCTCCCGAGTACGTCTTTTATAGTATCTATAGTCATATAAACAATTATAATACTAAAACATATTTTTAGCTAGGAGTTTATTCACCCGCAGAGGTAAATTTATAAAAAAAGGCCACCCTATTATAGGTGACCTTTAACACTAGCAATAACTAAATGACTTACTTACTTCATCTAGCTATTGGTTTTTGTAAAGAACTTTTGCTTTCTCAACACCGCTGATGCGAGAAAGTTCGATAAAATAGAGCCTTCCAATATCTTTTGCAAGTGCTGGATGGGCTTCAATTTTTTCTTTTGAAAGACCTTTACATTCGACTATGCGTTCGCAAACATAGTTAAAAGCTGTTTCAGAAAGTTTTGTATTTTCAACTTCCTTAAAAGCAGTCTCTACAGCATTCGCCTGAGTTTGTAACTCAGGACGCTTGGAGACGATTACTGTTTCAGCTTTTCTGAGTATCTGGTCTCCACCGACAGAGACCGTGGGTCCCAAGGGTGAAGCCAGATAGCCAGACATACTTAATATCCCGACACCGAGCGCACCTGCTGGATATTTTACAAGCAAATGAATCACGGTTGAGAGACTTCCAAATCCTGGTATATACATTATGATTTCCTTGTTGATATTTTAAACTTATTATTTTGAAGGGTTCCAGCCGAACCAAAACTTCATAACCAGACTGACATTTTTTGCAGATGTTCCTGAGCTTCTATGTTCATTTTGATATGAAAGAGCAATCTCGCAACCACATGACGGATCTGGGTTGCTGAGTTTTACCCCAACCCCCAAAACCTGCCTGTTGTTCCAATCATACTTTTTACTGTCTCTGGAGAGTGTCGCTTCGACAAATGGAATCAAAGTGAGACCACTATCAAAGCGATGAGCCACTAACCCTTGCTCGAGATGAACAACCCCGATAACGTTACCACGCTCAACCGGACTGATGTTGCCGACAACCCCCCAAACACTTCCTGGGTATTGTTGACCTTCACCTCTCCAGCCGAACCATGTATCTGCCCGCAAAAATGGAGCACTGTCACTGGAGCCGCTTTTAAAACGAGTTTCATTCGCGTAGCCTAAAGAGGTAGAAACCATCCCATTGTCAAAACGTTTTACCAATTTCAAACCCACATTACTCAAGAGACGATTGTTCCAATCGTAACCCTTAGTATCAAATGTGGGTGAGAGCGAGATGTATGGGATTGCCGATACAGAGTCTTTGTTAAAAAGAGTGATACCCTGTTCGACATGAGACGAACTGATAAGATTTCCTTTTTCTACTGGACTCACATTGCCTACCACACTCCAAGCACTCCCTGGAAAAGTTGTTAACTGATCACCCCCACCCTCACCCGCTTTCGCAGTGCTGAGACAGAGGGAGGAAATGGACATGGCAAGTAATCCTGCCATATTAAACTTTTTGATTTTCATCTATAATCCTTTTTTGTTGATTTGAAACTAACTATTTTGTTTTATGTTGATGTTTTTAACCTTTCTGTACCATTACTATAACGACTTACCGAGAACCATGTCGAGACACGTTTGCGTCTAACGATAATATTCCAAAAACTATAGAGAAGCAACAAGCAGTCTAAATAGCGGACAAGAGGGAAAGTTGGTGAATAAAAAATCACATCCATCCTCTTTTCTGCTATCGCAACTACTGTAGCGATGACAGCGATATAGCAAAACTCTAAGACAAGTATCTTTATCACAATCACAGGGAAAAGAAAAAGCCAAAGCGGCCAAAGCACATAAACCATAGAGAAGATCATCCCCTCTATCATTAATAACTTGTACTCCCAGTCCAACTTCTTCGTGCCAGTAAAAATCGAATACTTTCTGAGCACTTGCCATGTACCCACATCCCAACGATACATTTGCTTGATATAGTCACGTAAAGTTTTTGGGTCTTGCGTATAAACCATTGATTTCTCTTGGTAAACGATTTTACCGAGACCATTGTGATGAACCTGAACGGTTACATCCATGTCTTCCACTAGAGTATCGCTATCCCATTTTAATTTTGGGAAAATCGAAGCCCTATATGTAGTAGAACATCCTGGGGCTACAGTTATAACACCCATGTTACTTTGAGCCACCTTGTAAACAAAATGGGAAACAAAGTATGCTACAGCACGATATGCGGTCAACCAATTATGCTTTGCACTTTTGGTATACCCACAAACCACTACAACATTTTCATCTTTGAGAAAACTTTCCTTTATTCCGACAAAATATCCTGGAGAAACTTTTGTATCCGCATCCATCAAAGCTATCAAGTCATAACAAGAAGTTAGTTCAAAATGAGACACCACCTTTGCGACACTTTCTGCTTTTCCGATGTTTATCTCATTTCGAAGAACATTAACACCGTAACTTTTTGATATTTTACCAGTCCCATCAGATGAGCCGTCGTCAATAACAAAAATATCCTCTGGGGACATGTTGGCACTAATCAAGTTTTCGAGAGTTCTGGCGATAACCACCCCCTCATCTTTTGCTGGGACTATCACACATAATTTCATAATGTAACCTTTTTATTTGTAAAAGAACTATTGCGAAGTCAAAATTATAGCATAAAAATCTAACATTGGCAAGTAAAATAAAAACACATGCCAATTGGCATGTGTTTTTACTTTTTATTTTAGTGTGGCTATCGGGATTTGAACCCGAACTGAGGGTTCCACAAACCCTAGTGCTAACCATTACACTATAGCCACCATCGTTTAAGACTTTTATGTCTTGTGCCCAAGAGAGGATTTGAACCTCCACGGAATTACCCGCTACCACCTCAAGGTAGTGCGTCTACCAATTTCGCCACCTGGGCAGGTTACTTTAAGTATTAAAGTAAAACCATATTAACACAAAACTCGCAATTTTGCGAGTTTTGATTTGGTATATTTAGTTTGATGACTCTTCTTTTGTAGCTTCAGTATTCTCTGCTCCTACAAAATTATCTGCCTTCAGTCTTCTTCTCACATCACGAACAGCTTTGTCGCGTACATAGTAAAGCTTGCTTCTTCTTGTGTGTGCGTGACGCACTAGTTCTATCTTGTCGATATTTTCTGAATATAGTGGGAAGATACGCTCAACACCAACACCGCTCGCAACTTTACGAACTGTGAATGTAGCTCCAGCCTCTGCTCCATGCTTTCTTGCGAGTACCATACCCTCAAAAGCCTGAAGACGAACCTTGCCGCTCATGTCTTTAATTTTTGTCCACACACGCAATGTGTCTCCACTAGCAAATATAATATCTGCTCTGTCTTTTACTGTATCTTTAATAGTGTTTACCATAATTTTTATATATTAGCACATTTTGAAATATTTATCAATCAGGGCCTGCATATCTGCAGGAACTGGAGCTGTGACCAAAAATTCCTTTATTCCGATAGTGTAAGAATGTAGAGCTGGTCTATTTAAAAGCAGTGCCCCTGCTCTTGAGCCATAGAGCTCATCTCCTATGATAGGATGCCTGATCCCACGTAGATGTACACGTATCTGATGCGTGCGACCTGTGACAGGATAGCACTCAACTAGTGTCAGATTTGCCTCCTTGTTCCTAGCTAGAACTTTGTATCTAGTGATAGCCTCACGCTCAACACCTCTGTGGTCTTGTGAATACACGTCGACAATATTCCTCTTCCTAAAGTCACTCTTTGCTCTCGCTATCGGCGAATCAATGATACCAGTATCTTCTCTTATGACTCCCTCAACTATCGCCCTATAAATCTTCTTTACTTTTTTCTCTTGGAAAGCATTTTTAAACTTACGGAAACTCTCTTTGCTCTTACATATTATAATACATCCGGTAGTCCCCTCATCTAGCCTATGAACCACACCTGGTCTCTTGTATATCTTAACCTCTTTATCTACCCCATCTTCAATGAAGACAAAGTCTTCACCCACATTTAGTAGTGCTGGATATTGATGTCCGATGATGTCTGAGAGGGTGATAACCTGACTTCTACCATCACCATGGACCATCAAACCTGCTGGTTTGTTTATGACCATGATCTTCTCATCCTCGTACAAGATGTCGAGTTTGTAGTCCAGGTCAAAAGCAGCCTTGTTCTTTTCTTCTTTCTCAAGTTTCTTTAATACTGATTTTTTTGGACCTTTCTCTTCTAGAGTTTCGATTTTTGTTTCTTGCATTTTGTTATCAAATAATGTATTATACTAACATATTTATAAGAATATAGATATAGAAGATAAGTATAGTCAAGGGCGATTAGCTCAGTTGGTAGAGCGCTTCATTTACACTGAAGATGTCAGAGGTTCGAGTCCTCTATCGCCCACCCAAAGAATCAAAAGTAAAAAACCGCGTAGATTTTATTCTACGCGGTTTAGGTTTTCAGGTACTGTGCAGCAACTTGGCTCATAGCAAGCAACCTTGCTTTACTTTCGTCTCCACCAACCAATGGAGAAACTTTCTCCCAAGCCTCCTTGGCTTTGATGATATCTGTCTCCAGACCAGAATTTTTTGCAGTGATTTCTGCTGTTGCAAAAGAGCGACACAAAGCTAAGAGCTGAGTGCGTTCTGCCTTTTGTTTTAGGCTCATGACGTACTCCTTTCTTTGTTTGGACTTATATCATACATTATTTGATAATAAAAGTCAATAGTAAAATAAAGCTTATACTATATACTTATTTATGTCAAAATCCTCGTCTGTATATATATCAGTCACCAATCCTATAGCAAATGTCCCGTATACAGACCTCACTGGTGGGTTTGACAGAACTCCAACCATAAACGAATTGTCTATGCCATTTTTAGCGAGAGACCTAGACCACGCGTTGATATCCCCGATAATAGCATCGTGGCATCTTCCGCGTATCTCATCTTTTTCCCTAAACTCTTCACTGCCAACATCTTCAGGTTTTACGTTTTGCAAATCTATGATAGTTTGTAAATATCTAAAAGACTGCTTTACCATATTAAAAAACATCCTGTCGGAATCATCTGACTGTTGAGATATCTCTTCTAGCTCTCTCGCTCTTTTTGGCAACATATCTATCAGCATCTTTAGAGAACTGTCATCATCTTTTATGGCCATAGCCACATCATGTATTTCTCCGTGATGACTACTAAAGAAATGAGACTCTCTCTTTTGTTCTGGAGAGGGAGTCTTTGCTAACTGGTCCGGAGTTTTCATTTTTAAATTATAACATTTTACAAAGAAGAATATACCCTTTATTTTTAACTACTTTTGTGTTATTATGTGTAAATCCAAATGTCCCCGTAGTTCAATGGATAGAACGAAAGCCTTCTAAGCTTTAGATCTAGGTCCGATTCCTAGCAGGGACACAAACGTTAGTTCTCCAAATACCCTACCTCTCTTTTTATCTTGTCTTCAAGTTTGCGGGCTATCATTTTTGACTCGAGAGTTTTACCTTCGACCACTACCTGATTGCCTTTTATTTTTAACGTGAGCATATCAACTATCTCATCCACCACAGGAAATCCATGTGTACGGATAAACTCTGCACCCATACCGATTTCCTCATCACCCTTACCCTCACCTAGATTGAAAATCACTTTGTCTTCTTTTACTACTATGTGTATCATAGAGATATTATATCATAATGTACCGCCAAAAATATTAACAGCAACATGCAGAGCACTACATAAGAGATGAGTTTTAGTCTCTCGAGTATGATGTCTCTCGTCCTCTCTCCATACCTATGCGCAATGTGGGCTACCAAGAAAAATCTAAAAGTGCGAGAGATAAATGAAGCCGCGAGAAAGCTCCAAATATTTAACTTGAAAGCTCCTGCTGCGATAGTAAATATCTTGTATGGTATCGGAGTGAAAGCTTTGATAAATAGTAAAGAGAAAACATTTTGACTATAAAGTATGCGAGTCTTCTCAAATGCTTCCTGCATATTTAGAAAATTTATTATCCCTTGCCCATATGAGTCAAAAAAGTAATATCCAATAATATATCCAAAGGCCCCGCCGAGAGTAGAGGCAACCCCCGTGAACACGGCGAGGTAGAGAGGCTTTGCCTTTTTGTGCATAGCGATAGCAAGTATCAAAAGGTCTGGCGGAACTATAAAAAATGAACTCTCAGTAAAAGCCGTCCACCACAGGGCGTGCATCTTGTACCTAGTATTTGCAAAATGTTCCACCCAAGAAAATATTTTGTGTACTATATTCATCTATCTTAGTTTTGTACCATTAGAGACTTTTACACTAGGGTTAAATAGAGCCAGTTTCTCTCCGTCTTCAGTTTTCTCGCTGGCTGCGAGTATCATCGCCGCACTCTCCATACCCATCATTGGACGTGGTGCGAGATTGGTGACAAATGGGAACTGTTTCCCGACTAGTTCCTCTACAGTTACGAACTTCCTGATACCGCTGAGCACTTGGCGTGGTGTAGCCTCACCAAAGTCCACAGATAATTTAAATAGCTTGTCACTCTTTTCTACCGCTTCTGCTGAAAGTATCGTCCCTACCCTGATCTCAACTTTTGCAAAGTCGTCTATAGAGATGTATCTATCCTCTTTTGGCTCTGGTATATCTACTGACTTTTCTACTTTGATTTCTTCTGCCTTTGGCTCTAGTGAGAGAGTTTGTTTTATCAGGTTCATGATTGAGTTACCTTCTTCTACTTTTCTTTGTTGTTGTATCATATATAAAATTTAATATATAACATTATAACACACACAAAACTAAATTTCTGTACTGATATTTTCTGTGGTGATTGTTGGTAATCCTTCTATTACTACAGACTCTAGAGATATTTCATTTGTACTGCTAGCTGATACTGGATCTGACATTTGACCTGGTGTTCCTGTTGCTATCTCGATATCGAGAGCGGATGTAGATGTCGGGGTGGATGTCACTATAGATGAGACTTGGGTTGGTTGTACATTTGCCTGCTCTAACAATCTTTTCAGTTCTGACTCTGTCACACAGGTCCCACCTAAACAGAGCTGTTCTGTTTGGACTTTCTGAGTTAGATTAGAGATCTTCTCCGACAGAGATCTAATCTGAGCCACCACCTCCCTCAACCCCTCCACCACATAAGGAACAAACCCACCATAAGCCACAGAGAGAGTCCCATTCTCGTCTTCTGATACCAGATCAGGGAA
>JAYVLF010000030.1:0-7074 GCA_043759615.1 Minisyncoccota bacterium
AATTTATAAACACCGCTTTTCTTGCAGATACGTTTCCCGTTTCTGGTTATACATTTGGTGTAAATAAACTCTTCTGTTAGTTCCATATTAAAGAATCTACACTGGGGGTTACCTAAGAAGACTAGCTTACAGTATTTTAATTACCCCGAATCCTACAGATATAGCAATTAGATATATCTGTAGGATCTGAGAGCAACTAAAGACGGGCTTCTATCTCTATATTATATCAAACGATATTTATAAACACAAGAAAAAACCAGGTAATTACAGGTTTTTTACTCAATCTTTCTTTTGTAATATTTCTAGCATAAGCGGTAGAGTACCATTTTGTATGTGAGGCAGTTATAGTATCTTATTTTTTATAAAATTATGATAAATATCTATCTAATTATCATTCCCTGTCTCAAATTTGATTTTAGCTATAGGTGTCTCTATTTCTGGCTTAGTCGAGACTTCGTCTTTTTCGTCGAAAAGCATTTTTGTAATCGCTGGTAAAACATAAGGAGCATATACTTTATGCCTGCTCTCCTCGTCTAGATTGTACCAAAACTTTGCCATGGCTATGCGATTTTGTGTTGCTATACGTAATCTTTTTGCTCTGCCATATTGTACTGTAGAAAAAGATATGAAAAATATAAATAAAATTTTCCATGTAATAAAATTGATCCACCAATCTAAATCTTTACCGTAAAGAATTTGATTGTTATTTTCTTTAGTTAATATTGTGGATGAACTTAACAGTTTTCCATTAGAATATTTTATCTCCCTTTCTGTATAATTTTGAGTATTAATAGTTTCTATATCAGAATAAGCTTTCTCAGTAATAAATTTATTTGGACAGAAAATATAAATAACTAATGTCAGTAGTGCTATTGTTAAGATCAGTAACCAAAATCTTTCTTCGCCAATAAAACCTCCTCGCCAAACATTATTTTCGAAACAAGAGCTTTCTTTTTCTATTTTTTCTTTCTCTTTTTTCGAGATATATCTGTTATCATTTAGAGCCTCAAGAGGCCTTATATAACCAAAATTACCCTCAGGTGTCTCCCTTTGATATTTTTCATATCCTTTTATAAGTTTAGCATATCTTTGTTCTAGATCATCTTTTTCATTCATATATTATTTTTTAAGAGTATATTCCCCAGTCTCTAGCGTAGATCCATGATGGTGTCCATTTTACAAATTCTGAAGGTTCAAAACTTTCTTCTAATATTTCTATATCTACTACAGTATTAGGATTTATTGATAGATTATGTCTACCTTCAGGACTATTTAGATCAAAGACGTGGTACTTAGAGCTTCTGTCGAGGGAGTCTTTCTTTTGTGAGGGCCCAAAATCAAATGGTATACAAAACCTAGTTATTTGTCCTCTGTCTTTAGAGTTAAAAGTTATTTTAACTTTTAATTTATTGTCTATTGCTTTCAAAAAGTTATCTAAGTGATTGTACATATGATTATTTTTCAGGTACTGGAAGACCTAGAACCTGTAGTGGGATATATTCAAAATAGTAATGACAATTAACAGAAATGATATAACCTAAAATATCTTTGTAAGCAGGACTTTTGAACCAGTCTGATAGTAAGTAAACATACTCAACTTCATAATTTAGCATTGAAAATAATCTTTGATATTGTTTTTTCTTAAAATCACAAGTTTGTAATTTTTCATCTACAGAACCAGCAACTTGCTGATTCTTCTTTTCAATTATGTAAACAGTATTGTTGTTTATGACATACAAAGCGTCATCAGGTAAAAGTCTTTTAGATAAAACATCTGACCATTTAAGATTATGTTCTTTTAGTAAAAAAGTATATAGATCATTCTTCGGGAAAGTTCTTGCAACTTGTTCCTGGTTATAATATATGAAATGTGAATATTTGTAGCCAGGTATTTTTGCTGTAGAATATCCTTTTTGTTTTTCTAAAAAAGTTATCAAGTCTGTTTCCAGTTCGAAGACTAGGCCTGTTTTTGTATTTGCTCCACCTTTACCATTTTTTATCATAAATTTATTCTTTACTATTAATAATATCGTTATATCTTTTTACAGATAAATCCAAAAAGTCTTTATCGAGATCAAATCCGATAAATTTCCTACCCCCAATCATTTTAGAAGCTATGCCAGTGGTCGAGCTCCCAGTGAATGGGTCTATGATTACATCCCCTTTCTTTGTGCTCGCTAGTACACAACGTCTAAGAAGTTCTATAGGTTTTTGTGTTGGGTGTTTACCATTAATTTTCTCCCAAGGTTTTGGTGGATGTATAGACCAAACTGAACGCATTTGAAGTCCTGGTTTTTTTATGAAGTCTTCTTTCCAGTCCCCTTCTTTCATGAGAGGGTAATCAAAATGATGTTTACCTTTTTTACTTTTTCTTGCCCAGATCAAAGTTTCGTGCGAAGCAGTGAAAAATCTACAAGATAAATTGGGTGTTGCATTTGGTTTGAACCATGCGATGTCATTTAATATATGAAAACCTAATTGCTGTAGTGCTGTTCCACATTGGTATATCGAGTGATATGTGCCACTCACCCAAATAGTTCCGTCATCTTTCAAAACTCTATGACAAGCTTTTAACCAAGCTAAATGAAACTCGTAATCATTTTCAAAACCCTCACTTTTATCCCAGTCACCTTTATGAACGCTAACCATCTTCCCGGCATGAACAGTAAATCCTCCATTTGATAAATTGTAAGGAGGATCTGCAAAGATCATGTCAGCACTAGCTTCTGGTAATTGATTCAAATAATCTATACTGTTTCCATGATAGAGAACAAAATCATCGCTTGCAAAATGTGGTTTTTCTTTTATATTTTGCAGCAATTTAGACATAGCTATATTATATCACAAAAAATGAGCTTGAACTATTACTAACTTCTTATTTTACTCTATTAACTATGAATTCCACCTCCTCGTTCATATTGACACTTTCAATTTCTATTTTATCATGTTTCATATTGAAAACTCTGTACACCTCATCGGCAAAAGCTTGTCCAATCCTTCATAATCTAGAGCCACTATTTTGAATTTTTCGAGACCTTTAAATATCTCACGAGCTTCTGATCTCGAGATACATTTATATTTATTTAGTTTGATTGTTATCTGCCCCATTTTTCTCCATTTACGTAAAATATACAGAGAAAACGTAAATTATGTCTAAAACTAGTTAGCATTTACGTTTTTTTAAAATATTTTCTGACATTTTATTCTCTACATTATACCACATTCCCCATTCAATTATGCTATAATATACCTCATCAAACAGTCATATTTATGAGTAGTCAAAAAGAAAAAATCGTAGAGTTATTCACAAAATTCCCTGGTATCGGACCAAAGCAGGCTCAGAGGTTTGCCTACTTCCTAATGAAGCAAAACAAGGGATTCATCGATAATTTCTCTATGTCCCTCCAGAATCTTAAAAACAATAGTCGGCAGTGTATCGAGTGCTATGCCTGGTTCTCACTGGACCAAGTCAAAGATACAAATCTCTGTCATATATGCAGTAGTGAAAGTAGAGACAAGACTCAGGTGATCATAGTCGAGAAAGAGCTGGACATAGACGCCATAGAGAAAACTAGTGAGTATGCTGGGGTGTACTTCGTGATGGGGGGCAAGTTACCATTTCTCGCTTCTGACCCACGTGAGCATATCAGGATACGTGAGCTCGTCGAGCATATGACAGATAAGTTAAAAGCCGAGATCAAGGTGAAAGAGATCATCTTCGCCCTGCCCGTTACCGATGAGGGAGACTATGAGATGGACTATATCAAGAAAACTATCATGCAAATAGTCGGCATGAGTGAGGTTAAGATGTCAAAGCTGGCACGCGGTGTCTCTACCGGTCTCGAGATGGAGTATATCGATCATGATACATTTAAAAATGCTTTCGTGGCGAGAGAGTAGATAGAGAATAAAAGAAAAATCTACCATACAAAAAACACCCCCTAGCCCCCTCTTTGGAAAAGAGGGGGAACTACCGAACTGTCCGAAAGCCCCTCTTTTTGAAAGAGGGGTTGGGGTGTTTCTCCTACTGTGTTAAACTTTTCTTGATGAGGGCGTCAAAGGCTTCAAAGCTAGTGATAGAGCTAGTGTCTACACGTTTACCATTTAGCACAAAGCTAGGAGTCGAAGAGAGTCCTAGAGTTGTAGCCTCCTTTAGGTCACTTTGCACTTTTGCTATCACAGTCTCATCCTCCATATCTGCTGAAAGTTTCGCTGTGTCGAGTCCTATAGAGGCTGCTATGATCATGATCTGGTTTTTTGCATCTAGTCCCTCGCTCCAAGCTTTTTGCTTCTCATAGAGAGCATCATGCATCTCCCAGTACTTGTTTTGCTTTGCTGCGGCCTCGGCTGCTACTGCTCCCATCATGGCGTTCCTATGTATGCTGATAAGTGGGAAGTTTTTGAACACGAACTTTAGTGTCCCTGCGTTCTCAGAAGCTATCTTCTTGACTACTGGGTGATATGCAGCACAAGCTGGACATTGGAAGTCTCCGTATTCTATCAGAACATTTTTACTATCTGCTGGTCCTGTGTAGTGATCGCTACTAGATACAGTCACATCTACTGGAGCACTAGCCTTTTTGTTGTTCAAGTATCCATAAGATGCGATAGTCGCTATCACAAATAGTGTGAGCAAAATGAGAACGTTTCTAGTTGAGAATATGTGTTTAAATTTGTTTTTCATAGTGTTTATTTCTGTATTTATTTTTGAGGTTTTATAAGTTTAATTATATCACAACTAGTCCATTTTGCTATATAATCCTTCACATTAAACTTCTTCTCACAGCCGCTTCTCGCCATATAGCGTATATGGCCAAATATAGCCCGTGGGAACCATGCTCTATCATGAAGACCGCCCAGACTCCACAGTACCCCCACATAGGCATTTGGACACCAGCCGTCGAGACTGTATTTATCATTTAGATATATGGAGATGCGAAAGGCCTCCTCATGGCTACTACTCCACTCTAGTATTTTCTTGGCCCAATACATACGCATATAGCCATGCATCTTGCCTGTAGCTCTCAACTCCTCTTGTGCGGCATTCCATAGTTCATCATGAGTCTCAGATTTTTCAAATTCTGATAATTCATAAATATACTCCCTCTTGTCAGAGTCAGATTTGCTCATAGTTTTCTTGGCCCAGTCTGCGATACCGAGAAGGCTATTATAATTTTTATTATAATATGCAAAGTTATCTGAGAGCTCTGCTCTCACTACTAGCTCCTCCAGGAATGGATGCTCGAGCCCCACTTTGTACTCTTTTTGTATCTCTAGCATTATGCGCTGCCTCGAAATATGTCCAAAGGTAATATATGGTGAGAGATCGCTCTGACCTCGGAGATTGGCATCATTTCTCTTCTCGTCATAGGCTACAAATCTTTTGTTTATGAACTCACTCAGTGCACTCTTTGCAGACTTTTCTCCACCAGTCCAGGCCAGTCCCTCAAAGCTATCCACCTCTCTTTCACATTTGAAGTTCTCTAATATATGCTCAAAGTTATTCTTTGTAAACTTCTCTATATTGTTAAATTTATATTTTGAAAGTTTTGGATACTCATCTAGATACTCATCTATTTTCTTATAAATCTTTGGTCTAATGGTACGAGCAGCGAACTCTTGCTTGTCGCTAGTAATCCAAACTGGGACAATATTCCTCGCGTCAACTATGTGTATCGGAGTATTTTTCGTCTCTCTGTTATTTTTAAATTTATCTTGCCAAGCATTTTGCTCACGCATAGGACTCATATCAGTTACTACTAGTCCCACACTGTTCTCTTTGCAATAGTTTATAAACTCTCGTGTACTCTCTTTGCTATATATAATCTTAAAGTCTATATTCAAATCATGCAGACCCTGCTCTACTTCACCTAATCCTTCGATCATAAACTTCACTGTCCTATATGCACAGTGCCAATGTTCGTCGTGAAGCGTATAGACTACAGAGAGATTGACTTCATTTTCTTTTGCCAATTCATATGCGTAGATGAGCGCCCAGTTGTCACTGACTCTATGCTCACGGGACATCTTGTAGACGATATTACCTGCTATATACTCTCTCCCATCTAATTTCTTGATTCTATTTTGATTCATGTATGTTGTTTTATATTATATCATATATGAGAAGGCAATAAAAAACAGCCACATATTTCTATGCGGCTGTCGTAGGTTAGATTTTTAGACTTAAAGTCTTCCTGTTATGACTAGGGACTTATGGGTTTCGATTTTGCCATCTACTACAGCAAAGCCTCCTGCCAGTCTCCGGCCTATCATTAGACGGTAACGATAAGCGACACCAAGAATAAAATCTCTGTCTTCTTGTGAGGGGTTTTCTAACACCTTTTTGTTTCCGAATCTTTCTTTAAGCTCCTTCTCAGCATCATTAAGATCATGCCAATATTGAAGATATTCAGGCCATTCTTCAATGGTATGGAGTATAAAACCTAAGAAAAAAATAATTAAAAAAGTTGCAAGTAATCCTAATAGTGGGTTCATTTAAAATTTCTCCTGATTAAAAGTTATTTGTATTCAGTTATGAGTATAACATATCAGGGAGACAAACAAAAGAGCGACGCCTTGTCCAAGACATGAACTTGGTAGTTCAGGCGTCGCTCTTTTTGAAATAATTTTAATTATTTTCCGTTTCTTGCTTCTGCAATTTCTTTTGCAAGATTTGCTGGTACTGCATCATACTTTGCAAACTCCATAGTGAAAGTCGCGCGACCTTCTGTCATAGAGCGTAGTCCTGTAGCATAACCGAACATCTCAGATAGTGGAACTAGGGCTTTTACCACCTTGTCTAGTCCACGCTCGTCCATACCCTCGATCTGTCCACGTTTTGATGATAGATTACCAGTAACGTCTCCATAGAATTTGTCTGGAGTAACCACCTCTACACGCATGATAGGCTCTAGGATAGTAGGTTTTGCTCTATCCACTGCTTCTTTCAAGGCCATAGATGCTGCTAGTTTAAAGGCGATCTCACTAGAGTCCACATCATGATATGATCCATCGTATAGCTCTACTGATAGGTCAACCATTTTGAATCCAGCGATAACACCACGGTCCATAGTT
>JAYVLF010000031.1:0-4108 GCA_043759615.1 Minisyncoccota bacterium
ATGGAAGGAGTGATTCCTTTTGTGGAGATAAACAGCTTGTAATTTTATTTTTTAGTGTATAATAAATATATATGCAAACATCAGAACTACTGGACACACTTATCATGACCTTGGTTAAAGAATCTGGCTCGGATATACATCTCATATCTGGACTGGTCCCAGCACTGCGTGTGCATGGAGAGCTGATCTCCCTAGTGCGTATGAACCCGATAACTCCAGAAGAGGTTATGTTGATCGTGAAGAGTCTAATAAATGAAAATCAGTATCAGAGACTGATGTCTGATCATCAGATAGATTTTGCTTACTCACATAGAGGAGAGTATAGACTAAGAGGCAATGCATTTTTCCAAAGAGGGTCTCTTGCTATATCATTTCGCCTAATACCAAAGATAAAGACTATAGCAGATTTAGGGTTGCCGTCCATTCTTCTTGATTTTGCTCATAGGAAACAAGGGTTTTTCTTGGTAGTAGGTCCTGTAGGTCAAGGAAAATCTAGCACTCTCGCTGCCATGGTTCAAGATATAAATGAGAAAGATAAAAAAGTTATCATCACTATAGAAGACCCGATAGAGTATGTTTATGATTCTAAGAATAGTCTAATTGCTCAACGTGAAGTAGGATTTGATGCAAATGATTTTGCTGAGGCGCTGAGCGGGGCACTACGCCAAGATGCTGATGTACTCTTGATAGGAGAGATGCGTGATACCAAAACTATGCATGCAGCGGTCACTGCAGCAGAGACAGGACATTTAGTATTCTCTACTTTGCATACTAACAGCGCAGCTCAGACGATAGACCGTATCATAGATAGTTTCCCATCTGATCAACAAGATCAGATCAGGGCCCAGCTCGCCGCATCACTGCTGGGAGTATTTTCTCAAAGACTTCTGCCTCGTGTATCTGGTGGACTAATTCCTGTTTATGAGCTACTCATCGCTACCACTGCAGTGCAAAACCTGATAAGAGAAAAGAGAACCTATGAACTAGATTCAGTGATAGAGACAGGTAGTGACAAAGGTATGATAAGTTTTGATAGATGTCTTGCAAATCTCGTGAATAGTGGCGAGGTTCCGGTAGATGAAGCTATAAAACATGCCAAGAACCCAAAACTTTTTGAACAATTAATCTAAAATGAAATAACCATGCAATTTAAATACAAAGTCTTCACCCAAAATTCAAAAGTACAAGAAGGTACTCTTGATGGTGCTACCAAAGACGAAGTTATCAGAAGATTGCAACAAGATGGAAACATCATCATCTCTGTTGATGAGTCAAAAGCAGAACTCAATCAGTCATTTTGGGAGAAGTGGCAAGATCAAATAAAAGAAAAGGATATAGTGATAGCTTCGAAACAGTTGGCCACTCTCTTTTCTGCTGGAGTCCAAGCCTTGCGCTGTTTTCGTTTACTCTCTACAGAGTCAGCTAGTCCAGCAATAAACAAAAGATTTTTTATCATTGCTAACGACATACAGAGCGGTATGCCTATATACAAAGCTATGGAGAGGCATCCAGAAGTGTTCAATACTTTTTATATTTCGATGGTTCACTCAGGTGAAGAGAGTGGTAAACTCACAGAAGTACTAGAGTATCTAGCTAGTTATCTAGAAAGAAACTATGAGATAACTCAAAAGACAAAGAAAGCTCTCACCTATCCAGCTTTCGTGGTGGCTACTTTTATAGGTGTTATGATAATCATGACAGTTTTCGTATTGCCAAAGCTGGCAAATCTTCTCCTAGAGCAAGGTAGAGAACTTCCTTTGTTTACAAAAGTCATGATATCCTTTAGTAATCTAGTTATCAATTTCTGGTGGGCTCTGATACCTGGCATATTTGCTATGTTTTATTATCTTTTTGCTTATGCTAGGACAGTAAATGGTAAAGCTTATTTTGATCAGATAAAATTAAAAGTTCCACTACTGAAGCATTTGTATGAGAAACTTTATCTTTCTCGTATGGCAGACAATATCAATACGATGTTACTCTCTGGTGTGCCGATAGTTCAGGCCATACAGATCACTAGCGAGGTGGTGGATAATTATGTTTTCAAAAAGGCTTTAGAGAGAGTAGCTGAAAAAGTTAAAAATGGTAAACTCCTAAGTATGGCTTTTAGTGAAGAGCCAACTATACCAAATATAATGATACAGATGACTCGTATCGGAGAAGAGACAGGAGAGCTCGGTTACATGCTCGCAAATATGTCAAAGTTTTACAAGAAAGAACTTGAGCAAACTATAGACAATGTACTAGCCCTCATCGAACCGGTGATGATCGTAGTTATGGGTGGAGCAGTGGGACTACTTTTAGCATCTGTCCTTCTTCCTATGTATGACGTAGCGACAAATATACAATAATACAAATTTTAACAATGAATTCACCTTGGATAAATCAACTAAATCATCACATATACCCGACACTATTAAAGGATGTCTCTACTGACGTATTTATTATCGGTGCAGGTATATCCGGAGCCTTAACTGCTTTTGAGGTTTTAACTAGAACAGATAAGAGAGTTCTGCTAGTAGACGCTGGTAAAGTTGGTCATGGAGCTACAGGGCACAATGCAGGACAGCTCACCCACTATTTTGAGCGAGCTTACCATACTATCGTGGACGAGTTTGGAGTAGATATGGCCGCAGCTGGTCAAGCAGAGATATTCAAATCTTGGCAAAGAGTAAAGAAGATATTTAAGAAGACAAATATAAAAGTCCCACATTATTTATTTTGGGGTTATGCTGGAGTTTCTACTCTAGAACAACTAGATGATCATCTAGCAAACAAGTTTTTGAGGAGGCAAGGTGGCGTTAGTATAGAAAAGATATATGTCGGGGACTCTTTTGACATATCAAAGATAAACAAAAAGTATGCTGGACTATATCAGATAGCTAAAGATGAATTCATAAAAGAAAAGTTAAATACTGGTAGTGACGAGTTTATCGCTTTACTTGAGACTAGAAAAGGTACGATGAATTCATCACTATTCACTGAGACACTGGTCAAGTATATGTCGAGTAATTTTAAAGATAGATTTGAGGTATTCACTGAGACAAAAGTCAGTGATATCACTTTGATGGATAAATCAGTATTGATAAAAACTAACAAAAGTTTGATAGAGGCTGACAAGGTGGTTTTGTGTACAAATGGCTTTGAGAACTTTAATATAGTAGATATGGGGGGTGAGAACTTGAACAAAAGTTTCCATGAGGAAGTTCATGGTCGTGTAGCCTACATGCTAGGATATTTAGAAAAGTCTCAACCAGACACTCCGACCGCTATCACATATTTCCCTACTGAGTATGACATCAAGAACAAAGAAGAGGCTGATTACTACTATCTCACTCGTCGCCCATATGAAGTGACAAAGGATATATCTGACACTCTGCTTTGCATCGGAGGACCAACAGAAAAGCTAGCCATGAAGATGCACTATGACAAAGACACACATCAGATGCCGAGTGGTATAGAGAAGAATATGGATGCAGCCTTGGAGAAATATTACAAATATCATATCAAACATATAGAGTACAAGTATCGCTGGCATGGTCTCATGGGCTATACGCGTAACTCACTTCGTCTCGTCGGCGAGGACAAGTTGAATGCTAGACTACTGTACAATCTAGGGTGTAATGGCGTCGGGATCATGCCGGCATTTTTCGGTGCGGAGAGAGTTGCGAGATTGATAGATGGGGAAAAGTTTGAGAAAAGTATATTTGACCCGAGTATTTAACTAAGATTTGTTTTGATTTTAGGCTTTGTGATTTAGCAAAAATATGCTATCATATATAGCGTAAGGGCCCTTAGCTTAGTTGGTAGAGCGCTTCATTTGCAATGAAGAGGTCACCGGTTCGAATCCGGTAGGGTCCACCAAATCTTTACGAAATAGTTCCTATTGTCTTGTGTTTTTGTGTGGTATAATGAATATACAATATATGAAAAAAATAACAATCTTAGGAGTCGTTTCTGTTTTGTTTTTAAGTTTAGTTTCAACTTCGTTCGCAAAAACTATAAGCGTAAAAGGCTATGTCAAAAAGAATGGGACTTATGTAGCACCATCTTACAAAACAAGTCCAAACAAAACTAAATCAGATAACTACAGTACAAAAGGTAATTA
>JAYVLF010000032.1:0-4122 GCA_043759615.1 Minisyncoccota bacterium
GTCAGTGACTCATTTAGATCTGCGCGGAGTAGTGCAGTGCTATTTTTTATATTTTCAAAATTTATTTGCATGAGATTTTCTTGCTTTTAATTATATCAAATAAAGCAAAATCTCATCTCTTGACAGAGATGTTTAAGACTGATATTATATGAATATCATTTTAATTATATTTTAAAGGAGATTAAAAATGAATGCTCTTTCAAAAAGCTTACCGGCTATAGTCCTGCTCGCAATGATGTCAGTCAAGGCAAATACGCAGGCACAGCCAATCTTTGCAAAGATTGATGCGGTAAATGCTGCGGCTGAGAAGAAGGCAAACTCTTACAAGGAATTGCTCCTTGTTCGACAAAACGCCCAACTGCGAAAATATCCGACGAACAAACCTTTGCCAGAGGGTGAGATTGGTCTTTATCTGAAAGGTGTTGGCATACAGCCAAACCTTGAAGAGAGATGGGTTTTGGCACAATTCCTATATCTAAATGGCTGGGACTTGTTCAAAAATGACGGCCGAGAAACATTGTTCACCGGTAAAGGCAATGAGAATACAATACTCTCAGCCTGGATACGAAACAATGAAAAGCTTTTTAAAGCTGGCAATATCACAAAGAAAGATCTGTCTGTCGCAAAGTGAATGATGATATGTAAATCCCCTACAAGCGAGCTTGTAGGGGATTTTTATTTTTATATCTCGTATATGCTGTTCACTATATTTGCAAATTTATCTCCATCTAGCGAGGCTCTGCCTACTAGCACACCATCGACTCCACCGAGTCTCAGGAAAGAGGAGGCATTAGTCTCGTCCACTGATCCACCATAGAGAACTTTGATTTTCTTGGCATTGCTAATACCGAACAGGTCTACTAAAGTTCTCCTGATCTGTATAGTTGCTTCGAGACAGTCATCGACATTTGCCGCTCTGGCTGCTCCTATTGCCCACAAAGGCTCATAAGCGATAACGAGACTCTCTATATATCTCCTGTCTATATTTTGCAGGCTATCAACTAGCATGTTTTTGATCTCATTTAGATAATTCTCCAAGGTTCTACTCTTTTCTCCTACACACAGCACGGTGGTGAGGTTTGCTCTCAAGGTTTCATTGACCTTTTTTGATATTTCTAAACTTGTCTCACCCCTTGCTCTCACCTCACTGTGTCCTAGTATGCAAAACTTGACCTCTGCGTCTATGGCTTGAGTCAGTGACATTTCTCCTGTATATGCACCATCTTCAACTTTGTCTATATTTTGTACTCCTATATCAAAAGCTTTATATTTTTCTTTTGCTAGCTCACGTACGTATATGGTGGGAGTGGCTAAATAGTATTTATATTTTTCTTTGCTGAGTTTATTCCAAACACCATCTTGTAGCTTGAAAAGCTCTTTTATATTTGAGGGATTACACTTTAAATTTGCGATTATGATTGGAGTTTGCATGCTGTTTCTATTATAGCATATTATGATATAATACAAGACATATGTCAAATAAAATAACAGGTATAGCAACCCTCATAAAGCTCAATTGGAAAAAAATATTATTAGCAGTAGTTCTCGGATCTTTACTTTCTTTTTATCTAATAAACAAGAATGAGAATAGCGGTAAAGTCGTGAGTGAGAGTCCTGTACGTAAAGATATAACAGAAATAGTAGAGCTCTCTGGTCCAGTAGAGCCGGTTACTTCAGCAGATCTTTCTTTTGAAAAGTCTGGTGTGGTAGCTTTTGTAAAGCCAAAAGTTGGAGTCAAGGTCTATGTAGGAGAAACTCTGGCCACTCTCTCGGGTGCGGATGCTTATGCTGCTGTGCGTGAGGCCGAGGCTGGCGTTGCTAGTGCACAAGCTACTCTAGACCAGCTACAAAGTGGTCCTACAGAGTCAGAGTTAAATATAAAAGAGCAAGCTCTAGCGAGCGCAAAGATAGATTTAGAAAATGCTGAATCCCAGATCGTAGACACAGTGAGAAATACACAGAACTCCCTCACTGATATTATCGAGTATAAACTTTCTAGTCTTTTCCTAAAAAATGGGTCAGGTTACAAATTGTCTTTCACTTCTTGTGATCAGTTTGCCCAGACTGACATAGAGAGTGAGAGATCTTATTTTTCAAATATTTCTATTTATGATTTGGCTTCTGCTACACTTTCAACAAATAATTTAAATAGTTTACTAAACAAACTGAACACTCTCCTCACACTACCTTGCTCACTCTCTGACTCATCACTCTCTGCAAATAGATTGACGGTTTCTGCTGCTAGAGCTTCAGTCTCAACTATCTTCTCAGATATCTCAGCTAGGAAAAATCTAGTACAAAATGCAAGCAACGCCGTAGCTAGAGCTGAGAGAGATCTTGAGAATACAAAATCAGGAACAGATATAAATAGAATAAAATCTCAAAAAGCTATAGTTGATCAAGCTGTTTCTAGGGTCGCGTCCGCTCGTGCCCAAGCCGCTAAGAATATTTTGTCGGCTCCTTTTTCTGGGGTGGTGACAGAGGTTAACATAACAGCGGGTGAGCTTTCTTCTGTGTCAAAGCCAGCTATCAGTATGATCAGCGATAATGCTTTCCAAGTCAAAGTGAAAATTGCTGAAGTGGATATCGCTAAGATGAAAATCGGAAATACTGCGACTATTACTCTAGACGCATATAGAGACCAAGAGTTTTCTGCAGTGCTCTCAAGGATAGATCCGAGCGCAACTATCGAAGGTGGTGTGCCTAGATATGGTGCAGTGCTTAGCTTTGTTAACAAAGATGATCGTATCCGTAGTGGTATGACAGCCAATGCAAAAGTGGTAACTCAAAAGATAGAAAATGCCTTAACAGTAAAAGCTTCATATATACAAATCAAAACTGGAGGAGGAATAGTAAAGGTTATTACTGCTACATCTTCTGAAGACAGAATAGTAAAAGTAGGAGTGAGAGGAAGTGATGGCTCTGTAGAGATATTGAGCGGGGTCACAGAGTCTGATGTGCTTCTCGAGATAGCAAAAGACACAAAATAATATTATGTTTAACTCTATTAAACTTGGTTGGTTCCTGGCTATACGCACAGTGCAGCATGCCAGTAAGTGGACTACGGGACTCATCATATTTGTAATGATACTTACATTTCTAAATCTAGTAGTTGTGTCTGGTATATTGGTAGGTCTTATACAAGGTTCAGAAGTAGCCTTCCGTGAAAAGTTATACTCGGACGTTGGGGCTTCTGCTCTAGAAAAGAAAAATAGTATACTGAGGACAAATGAAATGTTGTCACTTATAGACTCTTTGCCTGAAGTTAAAGCGAGAGCTGTTAGATATACTAACTTTGGTAATATTGAGGCCAACTATACCACTAGAAAGAGTGATGATCTGGCAAACAAAAAAGGTGTGAATATACGTGGCATCAGCCCAGAAGACGAGCGTATAGTTACCACTCTTGATCAGAATATTTTAGAAGGTGAATATCTAAATAGAGAAGACGCCAGTAAATATATACTAGTCGGCAAAGATATACTCGCCAAGTACAGTATCGTTTCTGATGTAGATACTAGTGCCTTGCGTGATGTTGAGTCTGGCACAAAAGTGAAAATCACTATCGCCTCTACTACAGCTGAATACATAGTAAAAGGTATAGTGAAGATAAAAGCTGGAGACCTGTCATCGAGCGTATTCATGGTTGATACTGAAGTTAGGAAGCTCGCAAACAAACAACTCGCTGACGCAGACGAGATAGCTATCAAACTCTTTGATCCAAAGGATGCGGGTAAAGTGAGGGATGTGTTAAAGAATAATGGTTTTGGTGACTATGCCAAGATTCAAACCTTTGAAGAGGGTACCCCAGCCTTTGTGATACAGATGAAACAACTCTTTGGACTACTCGGAACAGTTTTCGGTAGCATAGGAATAGTCGTGGCAGCGATCACGCTCTTCATTGTTATATTTATAAACGCCATCACTAAGAGAAAACAGATAGGAATACTAAAAGGCATAGGTATATCACCAAGTACTATACTTTGGAGCTATGTATTTCAAAGTATGTTCTACGCTATAGTAGGATCATTTATTGGCCTTGCTCTTACTTTCTACGTGATCAAGCCCTTCTTTGTGAGTCATCCGATAGATTTCCCATTTTCTGATGGTATATTAGTGGCT
>JAYVLF010000033.1:0-5935 GCA_043759615.1 Minisyncoccota bacterium
AAAGAAAGAAAGTGCAGAAGCAAAAAACATAGCAGATCAAACAGTTCACACAGCTGAAAAAGCCCTAAAAGATGCCGAAGGTAAAATCTCCGATGATCTTAAAAAGGAGGTTATGGATAAAGTCGCAGAAACAAAATCTTCAAAAGATACAAATGATGTAGAGAAGATAAAAGCTGCTACAGAGGCCCTGAATACTAGCATGATGAAAATCGGTGAAGCCATGAAGTCAGCAAATGATGGGGCAGTTAATCCTGATGCAGATTCAAAAGAAGAAGAGGTTAAGACAAATCCTGAGGAAGAAAAGCAGGTTTAATCATATAAAGTAATTATCTAAAATATACAAAAACATCCTCACAAAGAGGGTGTTTTTGTATAGATTAAATTATGTTATAATATAGATACAAAAATATGGCAAAACAAAACTATTATGATATATTGGGAGTACCAAAATCTGCCAATAAAGACGAGATTAAAAAGGCTTTTTACAAGCTTGCTGGTAAACACCATCCAGACAAAGGAGGTGATGAAGCTAAATTTAAAGAGATAAATGAAGCATACCAAACACTTTCTGACGAAAAGAAAAAGAAGGAGTATGATATGTACGGGGAGAGTTTTGCTGGTAGAAGCTCTTCTTCACAAAGTCAAAACGGTTTCGGCGGGTTCAATCCAAATGATTTCCAAAACATGAATTTTGATTTTGGTGATATGGGTGGATTTGAGGATATGTTTGGGGATATGTTTTCTGGTTTTGGTTTTGATGGATTTGGAGGTGGGACAAAACAGAGGCGTGGACGCGACATATCAATAGATATCGAAATCAGCTTTGAAGAAAGCATCTTTGGTGTAGAGAGGAATGTTCTCGTGAATAAACTTTCTAATTGTAATACTTGTGAAGGCACAGGAGCTAAAAAAGAATCAGGAACTATAACTTGTACAACTTGTAATGGTAAAGGAAAAGTTCATGAGGCTAGAAGAACATTCATGGGTACAGTACAAACTGTGAGAGTTTGTGATCTTTGTGATGGCTCGGGTAAGATACCAAAAGAGAAATGTGCAGACTGCAAGGGTGCTGGAGTGAAGAACTCAAAAGAGGAGATACATGTAGTCATACCAGCTGGTATCAATAGTGGGGAGATGATCAGGATGGCAGGAGCAGGTGAAGGGGTAAAAAATGGTTTATCAGGAGACATGTTCGTAAAGGTCCGTGTCGCAGCAGATAAACTCTGGACCAGAGAAGGCTACAATCTAGTCATGAATCACAAAATAAAGCTCTCAGATGCCTTGCTCGGTGCAAAACATGTCATAGATGGTATAGACGGTAAGATAGATCTAGATATACCTGCAGGAGTTGCGATAAATGAAGTCATAAAGATAACTGGACGTGGTGTACCAAATCAAAATCGCGGAAGAGGGGACGCTATTATCAGACTACATATAGAATTACCAAAGAAACTTAGCAAGAAAGCAAAAGGATTTATAGAGGAGCTACGTGAAGAAGGTCTTTAGAGATAGATATATTTAAGATAATCCTTGGGGATATCGATATACGAAAGATTTTATTTTATGTTAAAATTAAATACATGATAAACAAAATATTTAGCTACATATTCTTAGCTTCTCCGATACTAGTAACTAGCTTTTTTCTCCCATATTCAAAATTCCCAGCTTGGGCTGTCACTCTGATATTGGCTAGCCTCATAGTTACTCTATCTCTTTCTTTTTATGTTTTTACAAATTGGAAAAAAGAAAAAGCTTTTGGCAATCTCGCGATAAATACTATAGTGATATTGTCGAGTCTCTCATCTATCATTTATGGTCTGATGCAAAGTAGTGTTAGATTTGGTATTTTTGGTAAAGGTGTAGTAGCTTTTTCTACTGTAACCTTCCTCTCGTTAGTAGTTGCTTTCTTTTTGGCTAGTCAATACAAGGGTAGGGCGAACAAGATCATCTTTTATTTTTCTATATTCGGAATAGCTATCACTCTAATATCGTTCCTCTTGATAAAGTTCTTGCCAGTGTTAGGAAATTATTTTGCTTTTGCTACCATACCTATGGTTAGTTTTGGGTTACTTCTCTCATATCCACTATTCTTCTCTCTTTCGACTTTGTTTGGATCAGCGATAACTTTTGTCTCAGACAAAAAAGATTTTAATCTTGCTCACAAGTTCAACAGTGTATTTAAATATTTATATGCTCTCTTGGCTATAGTTTTATTTGTTACATTGGTTGGTAATTTACTGCGTTTCGCAGCAGCAAATTATTATTTAGTTGCTAGTAACTATGCAGCGGATAAAAATATCGAGATGTCAAAGAGCGCGCTTAATACCGCTATAGCTATAGCTCCATTTGATACTTATTATCTCGCTAGAGCAGAGCTTACAAAAAACGATATTGCTATCTTACTCGCAAGTCAGGCTACAGATACAGAAAAATTAAAAGCAGACTATACTAAACTTATAAATTTTCAAATAGCTGATGCGAAAAGAGCTGTCGCTTATGACAATAAAAATCCTCAAAACTATCTTGCTCTAGGTCTCGCCTATGAGTCAGCCATACCGGTAATCGGAGAGGAGGGGTATGTGAAAGCTCTAGAGAGTTACAATGCTATACGTGCGATCGTAACTGATAAAGACTATGTAGATACTATCAAAGCTAAACTTGCTTTCGGGGCATCAAAAGATGAACAGGGTTTACTATTTCTTGATGAGGCTCTCAGTTACAATGCTTCCTCTGGTCCTGCTCTCTACGCCTCTTCTCAATACTTCACAGCTAAGAAAGATTTTAAATTAGCTACTGAGTATGCAGAAAAAGCTGTCTCAGCTTATCCTGGAGCAGCTGATGCGAGGATAAACTTGGGGCTACTATATTTTGTAAACAAAGAATTGCCAAAAGCAATAGAGCAATTCAAAGTAGCTTTTAGACTAAATCAAAATGATAATTCTTCACTTTACTATCTAGCAGCAGCATACAAAGCAAATAATAATATAGATTTTGCAAAGCAAGTGATAGAAGAGTTAGAGAAGAGAGTTGGACAAACAGAAGAAGTGAAGAATCTTAAAAATGGGATATACAATAGTGCCCCAGTAGAAGAAAAGAAATAATAAAAATGAGTAAAAAGATACTAGTTAGTGGAATACAGTCAAGCGGAGCTCTTCACATAGGGAATTATTTTGGAGCTATCAAGCAAAACCTAGAACTAGGCAACAGTGGTGATTATGAGAGTTATGTCTTCATCGCTGATTATCACTCTATGACCAGTCTCACAGATGCGAAGAGTCGCATAGAGAATACTTTTGATGCGGCTTGTGTTTATCTTGCTTTCGGACTAGATACAGAAAAGGTCACACTGTTCAAGCAGTCAGATGTACAAGAGCACACAGAGCTATCTTGGATACTCTCTACTCTCACCCCGATGCCGATGCTCATGCTCGCACATTCATTTAAAGATAGTGAGGCTAAGAATAAAGATATAAATGCTGGTCTCTTCACTTATCCTGTGCTGATGGCGGCGGATATACTCATGTATGATGCGGATGTAGTTCCTGTGGGACGTGATCAAGAGCAGCATGTGGAGATAGCTCGTGAGCTAGCTGGTAAGTACAACAGAGCATATTTAGAGACATTTAAAATGCCTCAAGCTTATATCAAAAAAGATGTAGCTACGGTGCCAGGAGTAGACGGTACAAAGATGAGTAAGAGCAAAGGTAACACTATACCACTCTTTGCGATTGATGAAGAGATAAGCAAAGCAGTGATGAGTATAGTCACTGATAGTGCTCGTCCAGAGGATAAGAAGAATCCTGATGAGAATAATATATATCAAATACACAAATTATTTTTAACAGAGGAAGAGGATGCTGCACTACGTGCTCGCTATACAGAGGGTGGACTAGGATACAAAGAAGCCAAAGAGATATGTAGAGATGCTATCATAAACTTTATCGCTCCAGCTAGAGAAAGATACAATTACTACCAAGAGAGTCCAGATGAGGTTTGGGATATATTGAGAGTGGGTGGTGAGAAAGCCAAAGCCAGAGCGAGAAATATGATGGATAAGATAAGAAAAGATACTGGACTATCTTATTAAATTTAAATACCTTAAACTTTAATAAGTTTAAGGTATTTTTATTTGCTACATAAATTTTAAACTGCGATAAATGGTAGAGGTTCGGAAAAGCGACGTACATATAAAACTTTTAAGTTACCCCCAGCATGAATAATTGGAACAAAATCTAGTCTGTCAGGCAATAGTGCTATCGCTTTGGTTGAGAGTTCGATTTGCGTGAAGCCACTTCTAATTTGGTTATTTTTTTTGCAAATCTGGAAACTGTTCAGACAGCGCCAGTAAATGTTCCAAGCTAGATTGCTCAAAGCCTTCTCTTTTGGCCCACAGTGTATCAGTAGCCCAGTCACTTAAAATAACCCACTCCCATTTTCCAGAAAAATGTTCAAACCTTTTATAATGGTTTCGCAGTTTGCGACCCTCTAAGTATCTGTCATACTTCAAGTTCGTAATCATATCTGCAATACTTCTATCATTATTTACAGTAAGTATTTTGTAGATGACTTTTGGAGTTAAAGTTTGTTCAGTGGCTAAATCAGTCATTTATATATCTCCTAAAAAGAACAATTATGTCTCAATACTACTGCAATTTTTATATTTAAGCAAATTTAAAGAAAAGGATATAGTCTAGACACCTTTGTAAAATAATGTTAGTATTCTTTTTAGAAGTTCATTCCTATCAAATATTTAAAGGAGTCGATATATGTATGCAGCCAAACAAGTGGAGAAATTCCTTGCTGACAACAAAAGCGTAGTTGATCCAGAGTTAGCGAAAGTGATACAAAGAAGAGCTGACACCGCCTCCAGCAATTCAGACGGCTTGTTTCTTCATAAACAGGTAGCTGAGATTTTTGAAAATCCAATACTTGCAGAAAGTTTTTGCGAGCTAGCTGCTTACGACTATAATTACAAGATAATAGCAATCAGGATGATGGAAAGCAGAAATCGTTAACATCAGCATGGGCAAAGTTAAAAGATGTAAAACTGCATCAGGTAATACCTGATGCAGTTTTTTTATTTTCTTTTATCTACTATCTGCTCGAAGCTATATATAGTTCCTCTACTTCCTTTCTGGCCCAGTCGGTTTTGCGGAGGAATTTTAAACTAGATTCTATGCTAGGGTTATCATTGAAACTTTTTATTTTTATCATTTTGCCAAGCTCTACCCAGCCGTATTTCTGATACAAAAAATCGACTATAGATTTTAATGTCTTGCCATATAGAGGATCATTTTCATGTTTATTTTCTGATTTTGTTTCCATATTATGGATTATACACTCTCAAGGAATATTTGACCAGCATTTTATTTTGAGGCAAAATCTGTTATAATATAATACTAAACACAAAAACATGCGTACATACATAAAAGACTTAAAAGACAATATCGAAAAGGAGGTAACAGTCTCTGGCTGGGTGTCTATCAGACGCGATCAGGGTAAGATGATATTCCTAGACCTACGTGATGCTAGTGGCTATGTGCAAGGTGTGATACTACCTATGCATGCAGAAGCATTAGAAGTCGGAGGTAGACTCCGTACTGAGTGGTGTGTAGAGGTAACAGCAAAAGTGAACAAGAGACCAGAAAAGAATGTCAAAGCAGGGGTGGTAAATGGTGAGCTGGAGCTAGAGATATTAAATATTAAAGTTTTAAATGAAAGCGAGACACCGCCATTTGACCTATCTACTGACGGCAAAGAAGTAAACGAGGAGGTAAGACTAAAGTACAAGTATCTAGATATGCGTCGCGACAGGATACAAAGGATAATCAAAAATAGAGCAAAGGTACAAGCTTTTGTCCGTAACTATTTCATAGAGAATAATTTTACTGAGATAGAGACACCGCTACTCTCAGCACCAACTCCAGAGGGGTCA
>JAYVLF010000034.1:0-5197 GCA_043759615.1 Minisyncoccota bacterium
CACGCTGTATATGGTATGTTACCACATAACAAATTACAAGATGTGCGTATGAAAAACTTAACAGTTTCAGAATAATTTAAATATATGTCAACAACAAGATACATCGAAGCAGTAGGAAGAAGGAAAACAGCAGTAGCTCGTGTTCGTATCACTCCAGCAACAAAATCATCATTCACAGTGAATAAGAAAGAAGTTTCTGAGTACTTTACTACAAAAGACATGCAAATGATCACAGTAGAAGCATTGCCAAAGTCAGGAGTAAACGGAACTTTCCTAGTAACTGCACAGGTGCTCGGAGGTGGTATACATGCTCAAGCTGAAGCAGTTCGTCATGGACTAGCTAGAGCTATAGTAGAACATGATCTAGAGTTACGTGGAGCCCTCAAGAAAATCGGTTTCCTAAAACGCGACCCTCGCGCAAAAGAGAGAAAGAAACCAGGACTCAAGAAAGCTCGTAAAGCTCCAACTTGGTCAAAACGTTAAGAATCAAAAGCAAAATACTCACCTAACAGTGAGTATTTTCTTTCATTTACTTGTATCATATTATATGTTAGTGTGTAGGAGTATTCTTATTGTTATTTATAATTAATTATTAAGGGGTTAATATGGAAATTTTAAAGTCGGCACATCACGCTCCATTTTGGATAGGTAAAAAAGTTACTTGTCCAAAATGTTTCGCAGTATTTAAATTAGAAGTCATGGATACTCCTGTGCCAGACATATATCCTATTGGTTTTTGTTGTGAGACAAAAAAATGTACAGGAGTTCTTCGTCCAGTTAGTCATAATCTTAAAGGCTCTGTGGAAACTTTGGAGTTAAAAGCCAGAATCACGCATTGCCTTATAAGGGCCGGCTACAAAACAGTTGAAGATTTGATTACTGCCAGGGAATCAGAACTTTTAAAAATTTCTGACTTTGGTAGAAAATCTTTGTGTGAAGTAAAATATGTTTTGCAAACAAAAGGGCTTGGGTTAGGGCTTTCCAAAGCTTTAGCCAAGGAACTTTTATCAATTAACTAACTTTACAAATATTTTAAGATTAAATATCCACACTTGTTGTGGATATTTTTGTGTTATCATTTATATATGATAGACAAAATAATAGACAGTGTAAAAGATAGTCAGATATTGAACGGAGACAAGAAAGTTGCTCGCGTAGCCATAAACGGTTTTGGTCGTATCGGAAGAGCGTTCCTAAAAGTTGCGATAGAGACTAATAGCAAGAGTTTTGAAGTGATAGTCGTGAATGATCTTGGGGATATAGATAATATGGCATATCTCTTAACTTACGACACTGTTTACAAAAAGAGTAACTTCATGGTGACGACTAAGAAAGTTAGTGAGACAGAAAATTATCTTGTAATCAAAACCAAATCTGGTAAAAGTATGGAGATCAAATTCATACAACAGCGTGATCCTGCACTACTACCTTGGAAAGATCTAAATATAGATATAGTAGTAGAAAGTACAGGTCTATATACTTCGTATGACAAAGCAAATGTTCATATACTTAGTGGTGCAAAGAGAGTTGTGATATCAGCACCAGCAAAGATGGGTGAAGATGCCACTATTCTTGGTGAGACTGTTCTCATGGGGGTAAATCAAGATAAGATAAGGTCTTGTAGTATCACTAGTAATGCTAGTTGTACCACAAATGCTTCTTCGCCACTCATCGCTATACTTGATGAAACGATAGGTATAGAGAAAGCTATGTTAAATACTGTGCATGCCTATACTGCCTCACAGAGTATAGTAGACGGACCAAACAAGAAAGACTATCGAGAGGGACGTGCAGGGGCACAAAATATAGTGCCAAGCTCAACAGGTGCAGCTATCGCTGTAGCTAAAGTTTTCACTCAGATAGATGGCAAATTTGACGGTATCGCCATGCGTGTACCTGTTCCTGCTGGGTCTATAGTTGATATCACTTTCATCTCAAAGAGAAATACTACAAAAGAAGAGGTGAATGACATACTAAGAGCTGCAGCCAAGACCAATAGATGGAGTGAGATATTCCAGGCGAGCGATGAGGAGTTGGTTAGTAGTGATATACAGGGTAGTCCATTTGCAAGTATCGCAGATCTCAAGATGACTCGTGTGGTAGATGGTAATCTAGTCAAAGTTCTAGGTTGGTATGACAATGAGATGGGTTACACTCATACTCTAGTAAAGCATGTAGTAGAGGTGGCCAAGGCAATTTAGCTTTTTTATCGTTAATGAGCGATAGTAAATGCCAGGATATTTTCTTTCTCATAACCAGAATCAACCAAAGTCTTTCTCGCTGAGTATAGTGAGGCTCCAGTAGTGGCTATGTCATCTATTAAAATAATTTTTATAGACTTTTTGTCTAAAAGATCAAAATTTTTGGTATCATCTATCAAAAAAGCATCTTCTAATTCTATTTGCCTCTCTTCTCTGGTACTGATTTTGTTTAGCTTTTTGGTTTCTTTTACTCTTTTTAATATTTCTAACATCTGAAAATTTGAATTCATCTTTGTGAGACCTATAGCAATGAGCCTAGCTTGATTATAACCTCTATTTCTCTCTCTATTTATAGTTATCGGCACAGGAACTAGTATATATTTTAGTTTCTTTTCTATTTTACTGTTTAGATAATCAAAAGAGTATATTGCTAATTCATCAGCAATATCTTTAGTATGAAAATATTTAAGTTTGAACATTAACTTTCTCATACACTTATCTTTGTAGTTGTATTTTGCAAATATCCAATCAGGTAAATCTTTCTTTGATAGAGCAATATCTTTCTCACACCTTTCACATAAATGATTTTTATTTTGACCACAAACAATACAGAGTTTTGGGAAAAAGAAATTTAAAATACATTCTGTGCATAACATTTTATTATTTTAACATATATATTGTATAATTTGTTTATAAGACTATGCTTTTTGATACAAAAATAAAAAAATATGCAGGGATAGACATAGGGGGGTCATCTATTAAGTTAGTCGAACTCGCTAGGATTAGTGAAAAGTTACATCTTAATACTTACGCTGAACTCGCGACAGGTTCTTATGCTGGTCATATAACTGGGCAAACAGTTAGACTCGGCCAAGAGAAACTTGCTCAAGCTATAAATGATATATATATAGGATCAAAGTCCTCAGCAAATGAGTTTATACTTTCTATTCCCATGAGTGCCTGCAGCATACTTCACTTATCCTTACCAAAGGACTCAGAAGACATACTTGAAACGATAGTTCCTATGGAGCTCAGAAAATATACTCCAGCACAGATGGATGATTTTATGGTTTCTTTTGAAAGATTGCCAGAGTCTGCAGGTGAAGCAGCAGCATCTAACAAGTTGGAGATAATAGTTCTATCAGTCAGGAAAAAAGCTTTTCAAGAGATAAAAGAAGCTTCAGCAATATTGGGAGGAGAAATTATCGCACTGGAACCTAGTCTATTTGGAGTACTTAGATCTTTAAACATAGAAAATACAAAAGTAACTCTTGTCATAGATATAGGCTCAAGTTTAACTACAGTCGCATTTCTAAATCATGGAGTGCTATACGGTGCGTTTACTATTAACATGGGTGGACAGGATATTACGAACAATATACAAAACTCCTTGGCTGTATCTTTTGAAGAAGCAGAGAAAATAAAAAAGACAGGAGGGTTATTTGTAAATGACTCAAATATTTTACTTAGAGACGTTTTGCTTTTGGCAGCCAGAAGACTCGCAGAAGAAGTTATACACATACGGAATAGGTATGAGATGAGGTATAATATAATATGTAATGAAGTGTGGATATGTGGTGGTGGATCTCGACTCCTAGGACTAGACAAATTCTTGCAAGACGAATTTAAAATAGAAGTAAAACTTTCAAATGCATTCGATAGAGTTGAAGTCCCAGAAGTTATGCGGCCAATGCTATCACAAGAGTCGCCGACATTCACCTCAGCTATAGGCTTAACATTATCACAGATATAAACAAAAAATATGCCACCAATCAGAAATATATCATTCGTCCCAAAACAAACAGAGCAGGCTAAGGTCGAAGCTGTTCCTAGCGATCCGATAACAGCTCTTGGCTTCATATCTCTTGCTGTAGCCATCGTTTTCTCTTTGGTTGGATTTGGGGTTACATACTATCTAGAGTCTAAAAATATAGAGCTCAGAAATAATATACAGAGTATCGAAATCAATCTAAAAAACGTTCCTCTGGACGAGATGCTTTCTTTTTATTCAAAAACTCAAAACATAAATAGTGTCCTAAAAGAACATGTTTATGTCAGCACCATCTTTTCTATTTTAGAAAATGCTACAGAAAAGGATGTTTACTTCAAAAAGTTTGATTTATCCTTTAGAGAAGGAGCTGGGTATGAACTTTCTATCTCAGGCATATCTCCAGATACTAGAAGTATGGTAAGACAGATAGATACTTTGAAAGATATAAAATATTTGCAAGTATTCAAAAGTGTAGAACTTAAAAACATTAGTAAAGATAAATTTGAGAATATAACTTTTGACGTTAAGATCAACTTGAACGCTACTATCAAAAATGATGCTTTTGATTTTGCTACGACTACAACAGAGACTAGTATGGTCGCAACCACTTCTACGATCACAAAATCAACCTCTACGATTATCTCTGTGCCAACATCTTCGGCAACGACTACAGCCACAAATTCTTTGATAATTATAAACAAACCACTATAAAATTATGAATAAAACAATATTAAACAGCGCAATATTTGTAATAGCATTCCTCTTGATGTATTCATTTGCTTATCCATTTTACAATGGTGGTGGTCTAAAGGTTTTCCCAGACAAAAAATCAGTAACCGAGTTACAAGGTGAAAATAGAGAATTAGAAGACTCTTTTAATATAGCGAAATCTTTGTCTCAAAATACAAAAAGTGAGAGTGCTGCTTTTGCAAACATAGATCAAGTACAGAGAGCTAGGATAAATGCAGCCATACCAAAAGAAGTTGATATTTCACGTACCATAAATGACATCAATCAATTAGTTAAAAATAGTAACATGATGATGACTGATATTAAATTTACAAAAAATGCAAATGGTAGCAGGACTCTGACCAAATTAGCTGTATATCAAATCAACTTCTCTCTCGAAGGGTCATATCCAGACTTTAAAAATTTTGCGAGAGCTATAGAGAATAGTCTCGAGCTATACACAATCAAAGCTATATCATTTTCTGATTCTGCATCA
>JAYVLF010000035.1:0-5973 GCA_043759615.1 Minisyncoccota bacterium
CTCAGTGAGAAAGAAGCAAAAGAAAGTATCATAAATTCTAGTATCAAATATGCAAGGAGACAGATGACTTGGTGGAAGAGAAATGTAGAGATAGGTTGGATACAAATGTAGCTTTGTGATATAATATAGCCAATACTATGAAAAACTATTTTGTAACTGTGGGGATGGAGGTGCATGCAGAACTGAAAACAAAGAGTAAGATGTGGTGTGACTGTGCAAATGTCCCTCTAGAGCGTGAGATAAACAAACATATCTGCCCTATCTGTACGGCACAACCTGGTACACTCCCAGTACCAAACAAAGAAGCCATAAGGAAAATCATCTCTGTTGGTCTGGCATGTGATAGTCGTATCGCTGACTTTACTGAGTTCGATAGGAAAAATTACTTTTATCCTGACATACCAAAAGGCTATCAGATAACTCAGTATCTATATCCAGTAGTTGCTGGAGGGACTCTTTCTGGTGTACCACTAACTAGGATACATCAAGAGGAAGATACAGCGAAAAGTGATCACGAGTCAAATATCGGGACGCTAATTGACTTTAATCGTGCTGGAGTGCCGCTCATGGAGCTGGTGACTGAAGCAGTGACTTATGACTCTGCGGAGGAAGCTGCAAAAGGCTCTGCGAACTTTTGTAGGGATTTGCAAAGGCTACTCCGCACGCTCGGAGCTAGTGACGCAAATATGGAGATGGGTCAGATGAGATGTGAGGCGAATATCTCTATCACACTCGACAAGAATGTGTTCGGCACAAAATGTGAAGTAAAAAATCTAAATAGTTTTGCCAGTGTGGAGAAAGCCATACTCTATGAAGTGGAGCGTCATACTGAGATGCTGGCAGAAGGTAAAACCATAATACAGGAAACCAGAGGTTGGGATGAGAACAAAAATGAAACCTTCTCACAGCGTAAAAAGGAGAACGCTCATGACTATAGATACTTCCCTGACCCAGATCTCCCAAAGATGTATCTACACAAACTTTTTGATATAGAAAAGATGCGTAGTGAATTGCCAGAGCTACCGTGGGACAAGAAAACTAGACTATCTGCTCTAGGACTTCAAGAAAAACATATAGATATATTGCTGGATGATAAAGATCTGAGTGATTACTTTGATGCTGTGTGCAAAATTACTGGTGACACATATACAAAAAATGTAGCCAACTATCTGTTAACAGATGCTGCTGGACTACTTGCAAAAGGTGCCGAATACAAATTACCATCTGAAAATAACTTTGCTACGCTGATAAAGATGAGTGCTGATAGAGATCTATCGTCCAGAGGAACCAAAGATATATTAGAAGTGATAATGCGTCTAGATCAAGATCCAAAAGCATATGCTGAAGCTAACAATCTAATACAAAAGACAGATACCGAAGCATTATCAAAAATAGTAATGAAAGTAATATCTGAGAATACTAAAGAGTGGAATGAGTACAAAGGTGGAGCTGAGAAACTTCAAATGTTCTTTGTGGGTAAATGCATGAAAGAGGCAGCTGGTTCTGGTAATCCACAAATATTCATCGAACTTATAAAAAATGCCTCTAATAATTAAAATCTTAAAAGACTCTTTTGATATTATTTTTGTTCTCTTTATCTGCTTTTTGATATTGTTCAATCCATACGTGAGACCAAAACAAATCGTTGGTTATGGCTACTGGAGTATACAAAAGCGTGAGCATAGATTGATGATGGGTCTCACTGGTCATACATTTATAGAACTACGAGATACGAACGATAAAGTAATAGCTCAGCTTCATGGGCTAGCTACAGATAAAAATACTAACAAATGGAAAGAAGTTGGTAATAGTGATGATGACTATCTAAAGGTGTGGGAATTTGATCAAGACAAATACAAAGAGTATAAAGGTCTCGACATAGGTAAAACAAGTGTGAATATAATAACAGGCAATGAAGAGGCGATGCGGGAGAAATGGCAAGAACTAATGCTTTGTGGTACAGAGATAAACAAAATAGAAATCAAATATCCAAAATATGGGTTCAGGATTTTCTCAGAAACAGAAAATTCAAATAGTGTAGCACACTCTCTACTACTCTGTGGTGGCCTGAAAGACAGAGAGATAGGCATCATAACTCCAGGAGGAAATACTGATCTACGAAAATAAAAAGGGTTTTATACTCCGAACTCTTTTGTGATATGAGTACCAAAAGTTTTTATACTCTCATCGTCAAATAGTGACATGGTAAAGATATTTTTGTTTCCTGACTCTTTTTCAAGTTTTACTTTTAGATCTTTCAGCTTTTTCTCTATACCGTCTTGATCTAACGTGTCGGTTTTTGATAACACTATGATCTCTCTCTTTGTAAGTAGCTCTGGATCAAATTTCTCAAGTTCTTTGCGTATATTTTTGTAGCTTTGTACCACATCTTCTGAATCAGCGGCGATCATATGCACTAGAGACTGGACACGTTTGATGTGACGGAGGAATTTATGTCCGAGACCCTTACCCTCGCTCGCTCCTTCGATTAGACCTGGTATATCAGCAAGTATAACTCCGTGATATGCTCCGAGATTTGGCTCGAGAGTGGTGAAAGCGTAGTCAGCAGTTTTTGCTCCTGCACGAGTCAGAGCGTTTAACAGACTACTCTTACCGGCATTTGGATATCCTATGATACCTACGTCCGCGATGAGACGTAGCTCTACATCAAATGACGCGTACTCACCGATCTGTCCACGAGTAAACTCTTCTGGCGCACGATTCGTAGCGGATTTAAATTTCTCATTTCCTATTCCTCCACGTCCACCTTTTAGTATGAGTATATCCTCTCCTTCTGTCTCACAATTATAAACTATATCCATATCTCTATTACGAACTATAGCCCCTACCGGGATATTTAAATAAAGATGTTCGGCATCCGATCCGTGCATACTACGCTTTTTGCCAGAGTCACCATCGTTTGCGGCCCACTCTACTTTGTGTTTGTAATCAGAAAGAGCGTGTATATCACGAACTATGCGTAAATATACATTTGCTCCTCTTCCTCCATCTCCACCAGCAGGACCTCCGTATGGTATGCCTTTTTCTCTGCGCCATCTGACAACACCATCTCCTCCCTTTCCAGCTTTTATATTTAATACTACGTGATCGATTAACATCAGACTATTATAACACAAAAACTCTTGACAAGCAAGAGTTTTTGTATTTTAAATTATTAGAAATTTTTGAGTCTGTCTGCTTTTGGGTGATTGCGTATCTTCTCATGCACCTTGGCCTCTATCTGGCGGATACGTTCACGAGTAACTCCGAATCTTGCTCCTACCTCTTCGAGTGTGTGCTGATATCCTTCATGTACCCCTAGGCCATTTCTCATTTCAACTATCTCACGCTCTTTCTCTGAGAGAGTGGCTAGTATCTCTTCTATCTGATCTCTCAATATTCTTCTAGATGAATCAGCGTCAGGGCTAGCTATCTTATCGTCAGCGATAAACTCTCCGAGAGTACTTTTATCATCATCATCTCCGATAGGTTTCTCTAGTGAGACTGTGTCTTGATTTATACTCTCTATCATGTGTACCTTTTCGAGATCTAGATCCATCTCTACTGATATCTCTTCACTCATCGGCTCACGCCCGAGGTCTTGAGATAGTCTCCTGTATACTTGTTTATACTTGGCGATAGTCTCGACCATATGCACTGGGATACGTATAGTTCTAGACTGATCAGCCAGAGCACGCGTGATGGCTTGTCTTATCCACCACGTAGCATAAGTTGAGAATTTGAAACCTTTGGTCCAGTCAAATTTCTCTACTGCCTTGAACAAGCCAAGATTACCCTCCTGGATGAGGTCTAACAGTGAGAGGTCTTGTGACCTACCGGTATACTTCTTGGCGATAGACACTACTAGACGGAGATTTGCACGAGCAAGAATATTTTCTGCTTCTTTGTCTCCCTCGATGATTCTCCTGGCGAGTACCTGCTCTTCTTCACTGTCGATGAGCGGATACTGTCCGATTTCTCTCAAATAAATCTGTATACTATCATAAGAACTTTCATCTTTTGTAGCTTTGGTGATGTCCTGATCAAGATCAAGCAAATTACCACCCTCTATAACCTCTACTCCTACTGCTTCAAATCTTTGATGAAGTTCTTCTAAGAAGATGATGTCAGTTTCGATAGTTGGGAAAAACTTTATGATCTCATCATAAGTGATAAAACCACGATCTTTTCCTCTCGCAATGATCTCAAGAGCTAGATTCTCTTTTAGATCTACTTTGTTTTTTATTTCTATTTCTTTTTTGGTGAGAGGTTTCTTTGGTTTGGTCGCTGTCTTTTTTGCAGGTTTAGAAGATGCAGTTTTTACTGTTTTCTTTACTAATTTTTTGGTAACTTTTTTCGCTAGAGATTTCTTAACTACTTTCTTTACTAATTTTTTGGTAACTTTTTTAACTGGAGATTTAACTGTTTTTTTCTCTATTTTTTTATTTTGAGATTTTTTATCCGATGTATTTTTCTTGGAAGCTGATTTTGATATTACAGGTTTTACTGTAGTTTTTGCTTTCTTATTTATTTGTGAAGTTTTGACAGTCTTTTTGGTTGTAGATTTTGCTATTACTTTTTTGACTATTTTTTTGCTTATTTTTTTATTCATATATACACGGTACTAGGACTTGTATAATATCACAAATACACAAAGAAATCAATGTGTCTTTTTCTCTGTCAAGCCGATTTATGTGTATAACTTTCTCAGACCATTAACTCACTCTTTGCAGCCTACTGATCTCAGTCATGCGCATAAGATCCTCATCAGACTTTTCAGATTTTGATTTTAGAGATTTTAACTCTTCCTCAAGATTAAATTTTACGAGCTCTTTTTTGAAATTATCAAAGAATTCTATTTTTAATAATTCTTTTCTCTCTAGCTCCATTATCCTTTTCTCTATTATCTCATCTGGGAATTCAGGAATTAGATCTTGTTCCAAATTAAACTTTTTGTTCAGTGCTTCTATATCCAACAGAACATCATCTCTATTTCTTTTTAATATCGGCTTAGACTCTGGTTTAAGTTTATCTATCTCAGTATTATCTGAGACTGTTTCTTTTAGGTTATCAAAGCTTTCAGTGGCTACATATCTATCTATCTCGTCTTTTAGTATCCTCTCTTCGAGATTTAAGATCCTGGCACATTTCTGTATAGCAAAATTCTTTTCTAGTGGACTGTCTATCCCTTTCAAATATGGCACCAGATTTTCTCTGATATGTCTTATCTTTTGTTCATCATCTAGCTTCAGGATAATATTGGTATAGTAGTTAATGATATCGATTTTCTTTTTTGATAAAGCCACCCACTCTGATGGATCACGAGCAACTATATCTGCTGGGTCTTTTGATTGTATATCGATAAATGAAACTCTTAACCCTCCATAAGCACACATGACAGCTGCACGCTTGGCAGCTTTTTGTCCTGCTGCATCATTATCAAAACACATCACTACTTCATCAGAGATTCTCCCTATCATCTTCACATGGTCCTCTGTGAAGGCCGTACCTGAGACAGCTATTACATTTTGCACTCCAGCTTTGTAGCTCATGACAGCGTCCATCTGACCTTCTACTAGGATGACTTCACGAGTCTCAGCTATATGTTTCTTTGCTAGGTCGTAATTAAAAAGTATACGACTCTTATGATATAGAGAGGTCTCTGGACTATTAACATACTTACCACTTTTGCCATCATCATACTCAGGTAGTATCCTCGCAGTGAATCCGACGGTTGCTCCTGAGATATTTCTTATGGGGAATATTAGCCGTCCACGGAATCTGTCGTATATCTTACCCTCTTCGGTTTTTATCACCATACCACTATCAACGATATCCGAGTCTTCAAAGTTATTCTTTTTTAAAATATTATAGAGATCTTGCCACTCTTTCTTGGCGTAGCCTATCTCAAAAGTTTTTAGTGGTTCGTCAGATAGACCCCTGTCATGAGCATACTTTTTTGCATTTATACTC
>JAYVLF010000036.1:0-13159 GCA_043759615.1 Minisyncoccota bacterium
TTTTGGGGATGTTAGAGTGATGGAAGAAGCTGGGGAGTTAGATTATTTTGAAAATACACCAAATATAAAAGACGCAAAAAGATTGATTTGGAAAACTAGCGACAAAGAAAAAACTATTAGCAATTTGAAAGAGGCGGTATCGATTATAGATGAAGGTCTTGAAGATCTCGAGCAAATAGTTTCCTCACTCAAAACAAAAGCTGAAGTTCTAGGAAAGGGTGACTTACTCTGGCCTATCAGGTATGCTTTATCTGGTAAAGAAAAATCTCCAGATCCATTTACCCTTTTGAAAGTCTTGGGGACAAAAGAGGCTAAAAAAAGACTAGAAAATGCTATAATTGTGTTAGATGAGTCTAAATAGTTTTAAAAGAATAAACACAAAAAGTAAAAATATTCTGATTTTTAGTTTTTTTGTCTTGCTGTCTTTTATGGTTTTTACTATTAACTATGTGATGGCAGAGCAGACCAAAGAAGAACTCTCTAGTAGTATAGGGGCAAACAAAGATCAGATAGCCAAACTGGAACAAGAGATAAAAGATTATCAAAATAAAATTGGTAACACCAAGGAAGCAGCTACGACATTAAAATCGGCCATCTCAAATCTGGAGGCCAGGAAAAGCAATCTCGAAAAGGAGATAAGTGTAGCAAATTATAAGATAGGTCTCACTGAAGCAAATCTGGAAAATACTGAAATCAAGATAATATCATCTACAGACAAATTGAACTCAGTGAATGGGAATATAAAAGACCTACTTATCAGTGCTTATCAGTATTCAGACAGTGCTCAGCCTTTTTATTCTATGCTATCTAGTACAAAGACTTTTTCTGATGTGAATAATGTCTTCGTAGAGCAGAATAGTCTAAGCGCAAAACTCTATGACAAAGTAAATCTTCTAAAAACCATAAAAGCTGAACTAGAAACTTCAAAAGAGATATACAAAGATGAAGCTGAGACACTGAAGGATCTGCAAGAAAATCTTAAAGATAAAAAAGTTGTAGTGGAGCAAAGTAAAGCAGAGACAAATAAACTTCTAAAAGATACAAAAAACAAAGAGGCACTATATCAACAACAGTTAGCAGATAGGAAAAAGAAAAAGGCTGCCATAGAAAAAGAAATAGCTGATTTTGAATCAAAACTAAAAGCTTTTACAAATGTGGCCAGTCTTCCAAAATCAGGTACTGGAGTTCTCTCTTATCCTCTGAAAAATGTAAAAATAACTCAATACTTTGGTAATACACCATTCTCAACTCAAAATCCTCAGGTTTATAGTGGCATGGGTCACAATGGTGTGGATTTTGCTGCTAGCATGGGAACTGCTGTTTATAGTTCAGCTGATGGAGTTGTGATGGGGGTAGCAAATAGCGATTTGGCTTGCCCTGGGGTTTCCTTTGGTAAATACGTGCTGATACGTCACACAAATGGCCTAGCAACCCTATACGCTCACTTGTCTAGCCAATCCGTAAGTATAGGAGAAAATGTAACCAGCGGGCAAAAAATCGGCTTATCTGGCAATACTGGATATAGTACTGGTCCACATCTACATTTTGCTGTTTATGCTGCTTCGGCAGTTCATGTGGCTGCTCCTGGAGAGTATACCTCAAAGGTTTGTGGTACTAGTCTCATCATCCCTATTGCTCCACGTAGTGGATATCTAAATCCTCTCACCTATTTATAAAATAAGGCTATTTGTGGTATAATTTTAACATGCAAACACAGGTAGCTATGACTTATCCATATTTCTTTTTTTATTGCTTTTTGGCAATATTGTTAGGATATTTTGTTGGTGCATATCTGTGGAATAGGTTTTTACATTTTTAATAAGCATGATAATTTTTACTTTCTCAAACTTTTTACTTTTACTTTTGTCTCTATTTATAATAGGGGGGATTTTTGGAGCATATAGTTTGCATGGAATTTACAATAGTTAATCTATGAATTATGACACTATAGTTATCGGCGGGGGAGCCTCGGGAATGTTCGCGGCCATATTCGCAGCTAAGGACGGAGAAAAGGTTCTTCTGATAGAAAAAAATAAAGTTATGGGTGCAAAATTAAAGATCTCAGGAGGAGGAAGATGTAACATACTAAATGCTGAGACAGACAAACAGAAGTTACTTGTAAATTATGGTCAGGCAGCAAAGTATCTCCAGAACCCATTTGCAAAGTTTGGAGTTGAGGAAACGATTAAGTATTTTTCTAGTATAGGTATAGATATAAAAATTGAAGATAGAAAAAGAGCTTTCCCAAAGAGTGAGAGAGCTCTCGACGTTTTCAAAGCCCTAGAAGCAGAACTTGTAAAAAACAATGTCGAGATAAAAGCGAGCTCCACAGTAGAAAAGATAATAGCTCGTAATGGAAAAGTGGACGGCATAAAAATTTTGTATGATACGAATATTTATACAGCAAAGAAATATATACTCAGTACTGGAGGATATAGTCACCCAGAAACTGGTAGCACAGGGGACGGGTTTAACTTTCTAAAAGAGCAAAAGATAAATATCGATGAAGCGACACCATCGCTAGTTCCTATAGCTGTAAAGGAGAATTGGGTTAAGAGTTTATCTGGTAAAACCATAGAAAATCTAAAAATAACTTTTCTTGTTGATGGCACAAAAAGGAAAATCATAAAAGGTAATTCTGAGAGCAAGAATAGAATACTCTTTACTCATTTTGGTTTGTCTGGACCAACTATACTCAACAACTCAAAACTCATCGCTGACCTACTGCATGAGGGTTCTGTGACTCTCAGTATGGATCTCTTCCCTGAGAAAAATGAGAAAGAGATAGACGATCTGCTTCTTAGTGTTTTTGATAAAAATAAAAATAAAATCTTAAAAAATATACTAAATGATATATATGCAGGGAATATATTGGAAGAGATATTTTTGGACAAAGAATCTTTACTCGGTCAGATAGATATCAATAGAGAAGTAAATGATATAAAAAAGGATGAACGTAAAACAATCGGTAAAGTGTTAAAATCTCTAACTGTGAGTGTGGAGAGTCTCATGGGTTTTGACAAAGCCATCATCGCAGACGGAGGAGTGGATATGGACGAAGTTAACTTTGAGAATATGTCACTAAAGAAGATTGAGAATCTGCATGTGACAGGGGATATGCTAAATATCTCTCGTCCTAGTGGTGGGTATAGCTTGCAACTTTGCTGGACTACTGGATATGTTTCTGGCACTAAATAGTAGATATTAGATTATCTCTAGTTTGTGTTTTAGATTTTCTATTTCTGCTTCGGTCATCATCCTCATCTCCCCTATACGCATACGTCCGATTTTAAAGTCCATGATACGAACTCTAGTGAGTGAGTCTATGGTAATATTAAGAGCATTCATCATGCGACGAACCTCATGTTTCTTACCTTCTATGAGTGTGATATTCACTATTCGTCCAGATTCATCTACTACTACTTTTTTTGCTGGCTTGTATTCATCTTCAGCAGTATATATACCTTCCATTAGGATACGCTCTACACGAGGTGTAGCTTTTTCACGTATCTTTACTCTGTATTCCTTTTGATTTTCATATTTTGGATTTAGAAGTTTCTCAGTTACTCTATAGTCATTTGTATATATCATGAGTCCATCACTCTCTTTGTCTAGTCTTCCAACTGGGTGAAGGTTAGGGTAGTCTGGTAGCACTCCAGTTATCTCTCCGCGAGGTTTAAAGTATAGGGCATACTCAATCACCTCTTTGACTCCAGTCTTAACCGTAATCTCGTATCCAGCAGCAAATCTCTCACCTAGCTCTATCTTTCTCCTACCATCAAAAATCTTACCGCCAGTGACCATTTTGTCGGCTTCACGTCTACTACAAATACCAGCATCAGCTAATATTTTATTTATTCTTCCTGACTCTTTTACTATGATTTTTTGCATCTAGCTTTTAATATAACACAAAATTTACTTTGTGTCTATTATCTTACTTGCTGGGATTATTGTATAAGCGATAAATAGAGCAACAACGATAAATATATAATCTATCTTCCCAGTAAGATACAATAATACAGCGCCCAATACAGGTACAGCGATGGTAGCAATAGTTCTCATGTTACCAAAGAGTACGACGAGTCCAGCATCACTTTTCTGTGTCTTTTTGAAGAAGTATGTGAATATCATAGTCTCTAGTATCGCAGCTCCGACTCTAGATACGAATAGTATCCCTCCCCAGATGAATATGCTATTTGAATTAACAAAAGGAATAGAGGCGAGACATAGAGAGATCATCCCCAGTCCAAGAAGTAGGAATTCTTTTTCACCAGTTTTTTTGTCTGCTAGCATTCCCATTTGATATGGCAAAATCACAAAAGGAATCAAGACAAAAGGAAGTATAACACCTAGATATACTTGCATGCTTAGAGTCGTATTTTGAAGAAGATATAGCGGAAGATATATTACTAGTGTAAGATAAAAGCACTCTAGAGCAAACATCGCAGACATAACCCCAAAAATGTTCTTGCTTCTCAAGGTTTCAACTATACCTTTTTTGAAAGATATATTTTTATATTTTGGCTCGGTGACATTTTTATAATAATGTCTTATCAGTATACTCATAGGAATCAACATGAGGGCAGAGACTGTATATACTCCAGAAAATCCTATATTTATGAGTGCACTCGCAGCGATCAGCGGAGATAGTAAGATGCCAGTATTTAAGAGTGTCAAAAATATACCTCTAACCACTCCTTCCTGTTCATGCTCACTAAACTCTTCTATGAAGAGATTTAGGGTTATGTATAGAGCTGATATGCTGATAGATATTATGATAAAAGAAAATGCTATGACATAAATATTTTGAGAAAATCCAAGCAAAAGTGTAAAGACAAAGTCAGCTAACATGATAGCTAGTGTCGTATTATAATTATGATATTTTTTTATAAATTTACTTATGTATATAGCAAATATAAGTGAGAATATTCCAGAAAGTATATAGATCAGATTTATGTTTTCCTTTGGGAAATACTTTGCCAGTAGAGTAGAGTTGATATATAGAGGAATAGCCAAATGTAGTGAGTATAGTAGCGTTACCACGAAACCAACCACGAGAAGCTTTTTCTTTTCTGGATTTAAATTATTCATATATAAAGTATAACACTTTATATAGTTATGATGACTGTGGATACTACTGGACGTTTTGAGGTTCTCTCATAGAGCTCTTTTTCTACCATGCCATTTATCATATCCTTTAGGATATTTTTATCGACATTGTTGTTCCTAGATAAATACTCATCGATGCTTTGTTTTATCATGTAGCGAACTTCATGTAGCATGTCTTGAGATTCACGTAGATATACGAAACCGCGCGATGCTATATCTGGAGATTTCTTTAGGCGATGCGAGTGTGTGTCTATGACGGCTATGATAGCAAATATACCGTCTTCACCTAGCTTTTGTCTATCATTTAGTACTACTTGTTCTACTTTACCAACTTGATTACCATCTACCACCATCAGATCTGAGGGGGCCTTCATGTCTAGTGTAACTATCTTTTCACCAGCATTTTGTATTTCTATTATTAGGCCATTGTCAGGGATAATGATGTCGTTTCTTTTTGTACCTCTAACTATCTCTATATCAGCATGTACTGTTAACATATAGTGATATCCATGCACAGGGATGAAGAATTTTGGATTTATCTTCTCATGTATCCATAGTAACTCGTCAGCATTGGCATGACCAGAAGAGTGCACGTCTGAAGTTTTATAATGTATCAGATGGGCTCCTTGGCGAGAGAGATTGTCTTTTAGGCGCTGCACTGGTTGTTCATTGCCAGGGATAACAGATGAAGACATGAGTATAGTATCGAACTTTGTGAGTTTGATATATTTGTGATTCTTCATGGCTATCCTGCCGAGAGCTGCGAACTCTTCACCTTGAGCACCAGTCGCTAAGATTACTATCTTGTTCTGAGGATAATTGACTATCTCATCTATTGATATCAGTGTATCTTCTTTTATTTTTAACATACCGGCAAGACGGGCAACCTCGATATTTGTTTTCATACTGCGTCCTTCGGTAACTACTTTTTTACCATACTTTTCGCAAACTTCTAACATGTGAAGTATACGCTCTACTTGAGAAGAGAAAGTTGAGACGATAAGTCTACCCGGAGCTTCACGTATCACATTCTCAATATTTTTGAATACTATAGAGTCAGAAAGTGAGAATCCTGGCTGCTCAGCATTTGTAGAGTCAGCTAAGAGACAAAGAACTTTTCTATCTTTGAATATTCCGTACTGCTTTTCTTCTCTTTCGCTAGGGGTACCATTCTCATGATCTAGTCTAACGTCACCAGTGTGTACTATATCTCCATATGGAGTTTCGATGATGATACCCATAGAGTCTGGTATAGCGTGAGATACACCAAAGAAGTTAACTGCAAGGTCTCCCAGCTGTATACGGCCACCCTTTTCGACTACGTCGATTTTCAAAGGCTCAAGATACGGGAACTCCTCATGGCGTTTTCTTATCATTAGCGAGGTGAAGTTACGTGCGTATATGGTAGGGTTACCGATACGTGGCATGATATAAGGGATAGAGCCTATATGGTCGAGATGTCCATGAGTGATAACCATACCCTTTATCTTATGTTTTCTTTCTTCTATATATTTTGTATTTGGCAAGATGAACTCTATACCAGGAGTGGTTGACTCTGAGAACTGCACTCCACAGTCAATGAGTATGATGGTATCTTTGTACTCTATCATGCTCATGTTTCTTCCTATCTCTTCTACACCACCAAGGTTAATGATCCTGATCGCATCTGGAGCGAGTGGGGGGATATTTGCAGTTTCATTTTCATCTCCTAGATTACTTTCAAATTTTGGCATGATACTACGCTTGTCACGCTTAACCTTTAGAGGATTTGAAGACTTCTTCACAAAAGGTTTAACAGCATCAACTTTTTTCTGTATCGTTTCTGCTACGGTATTGATTTGATTATTTGTATTGTTTGTCATATATTTTTATTTTTAGATAGTTATGATGATAGGTATGATTACAGGTTTTTTTGCTGTCTTTTGCATTAGTAGTTTTGCTACATTTTCTTGTAAATTATTTTTGAGATCATCCATATCTACAAGCTTGTTGCTATCAAGATAAGAGTTGATGATAGAGGTAGACATTTCTTTGGCTTCATCTAGCAGTGTATTTGAATTTTTTAGATATACGAAACCACGGGAAGAGATCTCTATGTCTTGTTTTAGTTTGCGAGTATTTGAGTCTAGTATAGATATGATAACAAATATCCCTTGCTCTCCGAGAGTCTCACGGTCACGCATAACTACGTCTTGTATGCGGCCAACTTTGGCTCCGTCCACAACTACCAGGTCACTAGGAGCACGTTTTGATAGATGGAGTATCCTCTTGCCACCATTTTGTATTTCTATTACCATACCATTGTCAGGTATTACTGTATGATTTTCAAAACTCCCACGTCTTTTTTCTATATCAGCATGAACACGCAACATATAGTGAAATCCAAGTATGGGGATGAAGAATTTTGGATTTATTTTCCTGTGTATAAATGACAGATCTTCAAATGAACCATAAGTGTTAGAGTTGATGTCATTTTGTTTATAATGAGTAATATGCGCTCCCAGTCTACTCATCGAGTCTTTTAGTACTTGTACTTTTCTCTGATTACTAGTTGCATCAGTAACCAGTACTATGGTGTCATTTTCAGATAGGGTAATATATTTGTGCGTAGAGAGTACGGCTTTTTGGAGTAGTGAGTTCTCATCATTTTGTCCTCCGCTAGAAATGATTACAATTTTATTGTATTCAAAATTTTTCATCTCCTCGATACTCACTATGTTTTTTGAATTGATAATACCAGCATCCATACCAGCAGCAACCATCATCTTGATGTTCTTACCATCTAGTACTACTTTCTTTTCATATCTTTCAGCCGTGTGTATGATAAAAGCTATACGCTCTACCTGACTACTAAAAGCAGAGAAGATAACACGCTTGTCACCCCTCTTTATCTTCTCTTCCAGTTTTGCATATACCTCTTTTTCATTTAGTGAGAAGTTTGCAGACTCAGAATTTATCGAGTCAGCTAGTAGACACAAGACATCTCTCTTTTCAAATTCCTTGTATCTAGTTTCTTCAGAACTAGAAACTTCCTTGCTGTCATTTTCTATGCGACTATTTGTAGCATGTACTATATCTCCGAACTTAGTTTCAACTATCAGGTTAAGTGAGTCAGGAGTATCATTTTTCGCAGCATAAAACTTGATAGAAATATCATCGAGAACTATACGCTCACCATCTACGATAGTTTTAAATTTTAGATTGAGTTTCTCATCAAAATCTTTGACACGTCTATTTACTATCTCACAAGTAAACGGCCTTCCGTATATATTTGTATTGGCAATAGTCTCCGCCATATAAGGGAGAGCACCAGTAAACTCTATACCAGAGTGGGTGAGTATAACAGCCTTGATCTTATCTTTTCTATCTTCTAGATATCTGGTGTTAGGTATGATAAAGTCTATGCCAGGATTTTTGGTTTGGCTGTATTGTACACCAGCGTCTATGATCACTATAGAATTTTTTGTCTCTATGATAGTCATATTCTTCCCCACCTCTTCTACTCCACCGAGTGGAATGATACGTATAGAGTCATCAGCAAGTGGTGGTATGATAGCTACAGGAGGATGCTTGACCTCAAATCTATTTCTATTTTGATTCACATAGTTTGGGGCTGGCATCGGTCTTTTGTTGTTGATATTGTTCATAGTTTTAGTGTAATATTTTATAAATTATTTTGATTATCTTCTCGCTTCCTTCTGTTGTGCTAATCCTCCAAACTTTCTCTTTCTCACTATAGAAATTTTCTGTATCATTAAAAATATTTTTGTAGTTTTTTATTTTTGTGGGAAGATTTATATTTAAATTATCTCTGATATACATGAGAGAAAATGGTGTATATATAGGTATATAAAAGTACTCTTTATAAAACTCCTCTCTTATATCAAGAAGTGAGTCTTGCATAGCAAGAGAGCTGGTGGCAGCTTTTATATTTTCTATTTGCAGGTCTAGATTTTTACTAGTATATCCAGTGATATTTAGACCAGGGTAATTTCTTTGTGAAGAGTGGAGAAACGCATAAAGATCATAACTAGACTCTATTTCTGTAGTGAAGAGAAGCATCTCAAAGTCTCTATTCTTGATTTCATTTTGGAGTAAACTATTTGCGTCAAATGTCTGAACTTCTAGATTGATATTATATTTGAAAAATACATCTTTTAGATATGCAGAAAGTCTTTGCTGTCTATCACTATTTGTGATAGCAATGTGTAGAGTGCTACTAGCGAGTGGAGAGATAGCTTTTGCAAGCTCTTCTTCAGTTAAGAATACGTAACCATCTTTTATCGTAGATCCAGGAAGTATATCAAAAGTCGAAGTGGCTACACCTTTTAGGATTTTATTAGCAATCTCATCTCTATTTATCATCTCGTATATAGCGCGTCTAACGTCTTTGTCACCAAAGCTTTTGTTCTTGTTTGGATTTAGATATATGGAGGTAATTCTCGGTATTTCTATGTTTCTCAATTTCAAATTCTCTGTAGCCAAAGTTTTCTCTGAATTGAAAATCATATCAACTTTGTCATCGGCTACATATTGAGCTAGCTCTCCATCAGTTTTGAAAACGTTCAAGGTGATTTGTCTCACATAAGGTCTATCGAGGTCATAGTATGGATTTGATTTTAGTATAACAGTAGACACCTCACCACTAGAAGCTAAGAATATATTGTCTATATAATAGAGCCCTGAGCCAGAAGATATCTGATTGTTCTTGCTGAGGATGTACTGGTCTACATTTTCATTGTCCCAGAGAGACTTTTGCATCACTCCTAGGGTCAGTATCTCATCGATTCTCGCATATGATCTTTTCAGGTGTATGGTAAAGTTCTTGTCGTCTATCTTTTCAAATGAAGTCCCCTCATAGAGAACTTTGTTAACAGCTTTGACTCTGGGGTCCAAGATAGACAAGTAGCTAAATAGCACATCGTCTGTGGTTATCTGATCCCCATTACTAAATTTTGAGTTTGATCTCAGCTTAACTTCCAAAGTTAAACCGTCCTCACTTTTTTCTATTTTCTCAGCTAGATCTGGAGAAAAAGTCCCATCTAGATTTTCTTTTTGTAGTCCAGAAGTAGTCAGACCATTTACGAACTGTTCTATCGGACTAGAGGCAAAAAAAGAACTAGTGTAGCCTGGAGCATCACTCGTGTATATACTTATATCCGAGTTGTACTTTGGCACTGATACTGTCTTTAGACTTAGCACGTATATAACAAGAATCACTAAAAATATAGCACTCAAACTAGCATATGTCCCAGCAAAAAAAGACCTTTCTACACTGAGAGTCTTCACACTTAACTTTAGCTTTTGCCAAGTTGTATATTTTCTATATGTTTCTTTATCAATCATAATATTACGATTGCTATTCTACTTTTACTCAAATATAAGCCAAGAAGTTTCCTATACGAAAAGCTTTGCGCCAAGAGAAACCGCGAATACTACAGCAAAAAAGATGGTTGCGCGATAAATATTTTTCTCTGCACCACGTCTTTTAAAAGAGTGAGTATCAGCAGAAAACGAACCACCAGCATCAGTATTTGCACGTTGCATAAGGATTAGAACTATAACGAAAACTGAGGAAATTATACTTAATATATTTAAGATAGAATGCATAAGTAGTATAATAGCATAAAGAGTAAAAAAACACAAAACCTTATTAACTATTGACTCTTTGTGTTTTATTTGTTAGTCTTTAGCTTGAAAGTACTTTTTAATTAAAATTTAGGAGAAAAATAATGATTCATTTTAATGTTAGCTTCAATCAAGCTCAAGCTTTTCAAAGCTACAAAAAATCTTTAAATTCCATAACAGCGGTAGATTTTTGTGAGCTGACAACTCGGTCAGTCCCCGGAGCCTTTAATTTTCAAGGTGAAACTACAAAAGTTGGTTTTGGGATATTTGTTGGAAGTTATCAGTTGTTTGAGATGCGAAAATATTATGGTCGCCAAGTTAGGACGATGAAAGTCATACTGATGCTAGGATTACCAAAGAAAGATTTGAAAGAAAAACTTGTTTTGTTTAGAGTCCCTATCTCTGATTTTTTAGGCATAGATCCACATGGGGAAGATTTTCAAAATTTTCTTCGCGAAGTTCTAAAGTGATTGTTTATTCTTCGATTAGCGGTTTGCGATAGCAAACCGCTTTTTCTTTTGTCGGAGAAATTATGTTAATATATAAATATGAAAAATATCATTGTCATATATCATCAGAACTGTATGGATGGGACGGCTTCGGCTTGGACTGCTTATCAGAAATTTGGAAAAGATGCTGAGTACATCGCCGCAAGTGATAGAGTAAATCTCCCAACATATATAACCACACACACAGATATATCAAATACAGAAGTCTATGTTATTGATTTTTGTTATCCAAAAGAAGCGTTGCTAGATCTGCAAAGCAAATGCAAAAAATTAGTAGTGTTAGATCATCATGAGAGCGCAAAGGATGATATAGAGAGTGTAGAGAATCATGTCTATGGAGTAGGGAAGAGTGGTTGTATGCTTGCTTGGGAGTATTTCTTCCCTGAGACTACTGTACCACTAGCGGTGCAATATGTATCTGACTCAGATACATGGACACACGCTATGCCAGATTACAAATATGTAGATGCTTATATTTATAAATCAGAACAAAATATAGACAACATCAAATACTTTGACAGTATAGTTAGCGAGTTAAATGATAAAAGTAAATTTGAAAACATAAAGTCTATAGGTAAATATTTGCACGAAGCCCACATGAACATGTGCAAAAATTACGCTGACAAAGCTGAGCTTGTTAATTTTGCTGGATACGATGTATATGCCGTGAATGCTGCTGCAGAGTGCAGGAGTGAGACTGGGCATATCTTAGCTGAGAAGACGGGAACATTTTCTATGTGTTATTACTATATAGATGGCAAACTAAAAGTCAGTCTTCGTAGTGTAAAAGATTTTGATTGTTCTCTGATTGCTAAAGAGTATGGTGGAGGTGGACACAAAAACGCAGCTTCATTTTTTGTAAATAGAGACAATCCGATATCATCTATAGTTAAATAGTCTTAACATGAAAAATATAGACACAGCAAAAATCATAATCGCTGATATAGAGAAACTGCAAGATGCACATAGGACAAAGATCTTGCAAAGATTTTTCCAGACTGGAGAGGGTCAGTATGGAGCAGGGGATATATTCCTAGGTTTACGAGTTCCGATGGTTAGGCAGATATTTATGAGACACAAAAGTGTGATAGATATGGATCTCGCCTTCACGCTACTCACAAACAAAATCCACGAGGTCAGATTACTGGCTCTCATTGCACTGGTCTCTATTTATAAAGACAAGAAAACAGCCGAAGCAGCGAAGAAAATTTTGATAGAGAGATACTTGGAGAATATTGCAAAACATGTGAACAATTGGGATCTGGTAGATACATCTTGCCACTATATGCTGGGTGACTATTGTGTGAGAAATGATAAAGACAAAATTCTTTTCAAATTAGCTAAATCAGAAAATCTTTGGGAGAGGCGAGTTGCTATGGTCTCGACTTTTGCTCACATACAGAGTGGCAGAGATGATATAGTTTATGAGATGGCAGAGATATTAAAGTCCGATAGTCATCATCTCATACACAAAGCCCTCGGCTGGATGCTACGTGAAGCAGGCAAGAGGGTGAGTAGGGGAAGGTTAGTAGAGTATCTAAAAGTGAATCTTGATAGCTTGGCGAGTACCACTAGGAGTTACGCCATGGAGCATCTCAACTATGTCGAAAAGCAGAGGATAAGAGATTTGCGTTTGTCTTAGAAATTTAGTATAATAGTCTTGGTCATACAGAAGTATTCGTGTATCACTGAGCGAGACACATGTGTCCCCCAGATGAGATTACATTCTTCCGTATGACCTTATCATTCCGTGATAGCTCAGCGGTAGAGCAGTTCCCTGTTAAGGAATTGGTCGTAGGTTCGATCCCTACTCACGGAGCAGATAAATAAAATAAAAACCTAAACTTAAGTTTAGGTTTTTATTTTATTTATTATAAAAATTGTGTTTTTCTCCCATGTATTCATATTTCCCT
>JAYVLF010000037.1:0-11113 GCA_043759615.1 Minisyncoccota bacterium
GAACATCCACTCAGGACGAATATCAGAGATGATAAATGCACGGATAAGTGAAAGTCTCTTTTCGAGTTTCTCTCTTTCTACTGCACCAGCGACTTCTACACGAGCAGCGAGCACAACTTCCAAATCTTTTAGATTTATCTGTGTGAAAACTTTATGTATAGCCTCTGCTCCGATACCAGCCTCAAAACATGAACCATATCTAAGGGCGTATTTGTGATAAGTAACCTCATCCAATATTTTCCAAGGTGCTAGCGTGTCTATCTCTTTTCTTGTATTTGACATCAACTCCTCTAGCCTATCGCGAGTTTTCTCATCTTCCGTAGCTTTGATCTTTGCTTTAAATTCACTTTCTAGATTTTTCACTAACTCCTCTTTAGCTTCTTGATTTACTGACTGGATGATATATCCTGCAAAATAAACCACCTTCTCTACGTCAGAGAGTGTCGATCCGATTACCATCGCGATTCTACTTGGAACATTTCTTAGGAACCATATATGAGCAACAGGAACAGCGAGCTCAATATGACCCATGCGCTCACGACGAACGATAGATTTTGTAACTTCTACTCCACATTTCTCACAAACAATACCCTTATAACGAATACGTCTGTATTTACCGCAATAACACTCATAATCTTTTTCTGGACCAAAGATACGCTCATCAAAGAGACCAAATCTCTCACTACGTCCTGTACGATAGTTTATCGTTTCTGGTTTTGTGACCTCACCAAAACTCCATGAGCGTATCGCTTCTGGAGAAGCAACCTTTATAGCTAATGAGTCAAAGTCTGTTGTGTCTATTGTTTTCATAGTTTTATTTTAAATTATTTTTACTAATCATTTATAACATCTTCACCTATCATGGTTTCGTTATCTTTCTTCGCGTGACTATTGCGAGGTAGCACATCGAGTCCGAGGCCACGTAGTGTGTTTAACATCACTTTGAACGATGCTGGAGTTCCTGGTATTCCCATTTCCTCACCTTTGATAATACTATCGTATGCCGCACTTCTTCCTTCTATATCGTCTGATTTGATAGTGAGCACTTCACGCAGGATGTTCGCCGCACCGTATCCTTCGAGAGCCCACACCTCCATCTCTCCAAATCTCTGCCCTCCACCTTGAGCTTTACCTCCGAGTGGTTGCTGTGTGATGAGAGAGTAAGGACCGATAGAACGCTGATGTATCTTGTCTTCTACCATGTGATGGAGTTTTAGCATATACATTTGTCCTACTGCGATCTTTTGTTTAAATTCTTCTCCTGTGCGTCCATCATATAGGGCGACTGTTCCACTTCTATCCATACCCGCTTTTTCAAGTTCGTCCGCGATCTCTTCTACGCTAGCTCCCTGGAATGCCGGGACCACTGCTTGATATCCGAGCTTATCCGCAGCATAACCTAGATGCATCTCGAGAATCTGACCTAGATTCATACGTGAAGGAATACCTAGTGGAGTCAAGATGATATCTATAGGAGTCCCATCTGCCATGTATGGCATTTCTTCCACTGGAAGAACTTTAGAAATAACACCTTTGTTACCGTGACGACCAGCAAGCTTGTCTCCTACAGTGATGTTTCTCATCTGAGCCACCTCTATATGTATCCTCTTGATGATACCGCTCTCTAGTGAGTCACCACGCTCTCTACTGAACACCTTAACACCGATGATACGTCCACGTTTACCATTATCAACTCTAAGTGAAGAGTCTTTAACATCACGAACCTTCTCTCCGAAGATACTGCGTAACAATCTCTCTTCTGGAGTTAGTTCTGTCTCACCCTTTGGTGTGATTTTACCTACCATGATATCTCCTGGTTTAACTTCGGCTCCGATTCTGATGATACCGTCTTCATCTAGATTGCGAAGTTTTCCTTCTCCTACATTTGGTATGTCATGAGTGGTGATCTCAGCTCCGAGTTTCGTATCACGAACATTACAGATGAACTCTTCGATATGTATACTAGTAAATTTACTTTCTTTTACAAGTTTCTCTGAGATGATGATAGCATCCTCGTAGTTTGCACCATTCCAAGTCATAAATCCAACTAGAACATTTTGCCCTAGAGCGATCTGTCCTCCGTCTGAAGTAGCACTATCTGCAAGAAGATCACCTTTACTAACTTTTTGTCCACGTGAGACCACTGGGCGCTGATGGAACACATTGAAAGCATTTGTCCTAGCAAAAGAAATCATATTGTACTCTTTATCTTTTTTACCAGTCTTTACCACTATCTTATTCGCATCTACATATGACACTTCTCCCTCTTCTTCTGCATGAATTAGACGTGAGATATGTTTTGCTGCCTCTGCCTCCATACCAGTTGATACTAGTGGAGCCTCAGGTATTACTACTGGTACTGCCTGACGTTGCATGTTACTACCCATGAGCGCACGATTGGCATCGTCATGCTCTAGGAATGGAATCATACTTGTCGCGATAGAGTAAGCTTGATTTGTAGCTACATCTATATACTCTATATCTGATACAGGTACGATAGCTGGTTGACCGTTCTTTCTTGCTGACACTAGATCACCAAGAATATTCATAGCTTTGTCTATCGGCACTGCAGAGTGAGCGATGATATATTTCTCTTCTTCGAGAGCATTCATATATACTATTTCTTTTGTTATCTTACCGCTTTTCACCTTAACATAAGGTGTCTCGATGATACCAAAATCATTGATACGGGCAAAAATACCGAGTCTCAATATAAGACCGATATTTGGACCTTCTGGAGTATGTATCGGACATACACGACCATAATGTGATGTATGAACGTCACGAACTTCGAATCCAGCACGCTCACGAGTAAGACCTCCGGGACCGAGGGCAGATAGAGTACGCAAATGCTCTACTTCAGCGAGAAGATTCTCTTGATTCATGAACTGTGATAGTTGATTTGTCGTGAAGAACTCTTTGATACGAGCTTGTAGTGGACGCTGATTTACTATAGTAATAGGAAGAGTAGTATCAGTATCGATAACTGACATTTTGTCCTGAATATTTCTCTTCATCTGTGTCATACCTACACGAATCTTGGCGGCCATCATCTCTCCCACAAATCTAACACGACGTGATCCTAGATGGTCTATATCGTCCTCTACTGACTCTGGGTCAGCATTTAGATCTATGATATGTTCGATGATTTTCACTATGTCTTCTTTTGACAAGGTTCTTCTCTCAGACTCTTTACCTGTAGTAGGCATATTAAATCTTTTGTTAAAACCAAATCTTCCTACTGGAGAAAGGTCGTAGCGTTGAGTTGAGAATAGCGAGTCAAAATACTCTTTTGCATTTTCTGCTGTAGCCATATCTCCATCACGAAGTTTCTTGTATATTTCTATATAAGCATCATGAGTGTTTTTGATAGGATCTTTTTCAAGTAAACCTTTTACTATATCCTTCGCAGCATCACTTACAAATGCCTTTATGATCTGGTCGTCTGTTGTATAACCAAAAGAACGCAATAGTGGTACGATACCAAATTTACGCTTCTTGTCTATACGAACGATAATATTGTTATCTGTCTCAGACAATATCTCAGTCCAAACTCCGCGATTTGGCACTATCTTTGCTCCGAAATATCTGCGACCCTTGATCTCCTCTGTATCGAAGAAAACACCAAAACTTCTAGCAAGTTGAGGTACTACCACACGCTCAACACCATTCACGATAAAAGTCCCGTGAACTGTCATCATAGGGAAATCTGACATGAATATCTCCTGCTCTTTTGTAGTATTTAAAACTTTGTTGTGTAGTCTAACTTTGGCACGCATAGGAGCCTCATAAGTGAGTTTATTGTCTTTGGCATAAACCTCATCATATTTTGGTTCTGATATTTCAAAAGACAAAAAGTCTAGGTCAAACTTCTTGCCTGTATAGTCACTAATAGGATTGAACTCCTTAAATATCTCAGGCATATCTCTCTCTATAAGATTCTTGTATGAGAGTAGCTGATTTTCAACTAGATTTGGGAGTGTAGTCAAACTCTCGCGATGTTTACCAAAGGTTTTCTTTGGCATATCTGCAGGACTCTTGCGTAAACCAGAAATGTTCACAGTCATATTTATTTGTAGTATTGTATATATAAAAGTTAATTTATATATTAGATTAGTTTGATAAGTTTTGCCAGTTCTTACAGTCTTAACACAATCTTTAGGCTCAGGAATTATATCACAGAAACCAAAAAATAGCTAGCCTCTCTTTATTATCCTACCTTTACCTCCATATTCGTCTAGTTGTACAGTAACTTTGTCTCCTATCAAGACTTTTATCTTATGCACCCTCATCTTACCACCTAGATAAGCTATGATACTGTCACCTTTTGCAGTCTGAACCCTGAAAAGGGTATTTGGTAAGGCTTCAGTAACTTTGGCTTCTACTATCTCTGTGTCTTCATTATAATTCATATTTTGTTTTGTCTTTATATTCTATACTATTTTGAGAATATAGCAAGTTTTTCGTATTATATATTTCTTAGATACTATCTTCTACTACCTTTATTTTGTTTTTATTTGCTGGATATGAATTAACCCAAAATGGTGATAGACTGCTCGTAGCACTATCAACTTCATTTTTAAAGTTACTCTGTATGATACCATTAAACTCTTCCGAGCTCTTGCTAGTTAGCATGTTTTGTAGGGCTTCTTTATCTATCATATAAACTATTTTTGATGTACCTTCGGTAAATATGGCAACTGGGGCATTTAATGATAGTTTTGTATCTTTTGCAAAAGAGAAAGCTATGGCATTCATGTCTTTGACACTGACCATCTCACCGTGATACGGAGTAAGAACCTTTTGAGCGATCAAGGACTCCAAGGCTTTTGTTCTGACTAGTAGTATTTGTCCTGTGACACTTTCTGTATAAACACCAGATTTACCAGAGAGTAAGTCTTGTTTATTATTAACTGAGTCATATCTTATACTACTAAGCATAGAAATATATCCATCTTTTTTGATATTTGTAAGTTCAGTATTTATACTAGCTTGCAATGATTCTCTCATAGCGGCATCAGCATCTGATATATCCTCATCTGAGTAGTTAGCCACTTCTCCACTAGCGCCACCAGACATAGAGGCTTTTGACTCAGCATAAAATCCAGAGTACCTGGCTGAACCCTTGAATCCAGGAACAGTGAATTTACCCGCTGGTATGTTATAGTCGGCACCTATACTGTCGGCGTATACTGTAGCCATGATAGATCCAGGAGTAGATCCAACTTTTCCTGGAACTACTATAGTATCTGATATCCTAAAAATCTTACCCTCTACGGATTCAAATCTAGTATTTTTAATTAGCTTTTGAGAAGACTCACTATAATTGTTGTATATAGTAATCTTGCCCGAAGCTTTTGTGCTTAGCATTTTTGTTGCTGATTTTGCTATAGTCTTTTTATCACTTTTTGTTATCTCTACGACATCATAGATTTTCTCTGTTTCTGTGTTCGTTAATATGAGACTATCTTTGATAGTAAAATCTTTTGTCCTAGGAGTCAGGTTTATTTTGGCTGAACGGAATACAAAAGTCCAAAGCAAGAATATCACAGCGAGAGCAGCGAGCATATACCAAAATATTTTATTTTGTAGTGACATCTTACTCTTAACTTTGACCTGCTTCTTGTGTCTCAGTCTTGAATTATAAAAATTCTCTTCTTCTTCCTCACTCTCCTCCACGTATCTAAAACGTTCAAACTCCTCCACTTTACTTGTCAGCTCTCTGGCATGAGCTTTTACCTCTCTCGTAGCTTTTACTATAGGAGTTCTGCTAGATCGTAAACTTTGAGATGGTCTCTTTATGTCGTTCATAGTTTTTAATATTTGATTCTATTATAACACTGATTTTCTTTTTGTTTGTAAAAAACTGTGCATAACTATATCTCTCGAGTACTGACGAGTACCACATAGAATTGTCTTCACAAGACAAAATTATATTTGTTGGTATACGATCTATATATGAGATAGAGTGCATACACCAAAGTATATATGATAGCCATGTGTTGGCAGCTTCTTCACTGAACTTTTTTGACTCTACATAACCAGCCCCTATGATAGATATATACTCAAACATTTTTGTTCCTTCGTCTATATATATGACCTCAGTCTCTGTCTTCTTTACATTTATACGCAAAATAGCTAACGGGTTATTCATATTTATATTATAGCAAAGAAAATATTTTATAATTTTGGTTATGCACAAAAAAAAATGCGGTACTATGTACCGCATTTTGATAACATTTATCAAAATCACATTCCCAATCCTTCTCCCAATCTTGTTCTGTTTAAGTAGTTATCACACTTTGACTTTTGATTACTGATATAATTTTTACCTTTGTCAGTTATCTGATAGTTTACTTTTTGTAAACCTTGACCCATTGAGACACTTTCCATATAGATTAAACCTTGACCTACTAATTTTTCACAGACTGAGTGGAACAACGAAACTTTTACCTCCCCGAGAGCTTTTCGTAAAGCTGCTTCAGAAGTAACACCCGCTACTTCAAAATGCCCACAGCTGACGATACAAAGAACCTTATCTTCTAATATCTTTTTTTCTATTTTGGATATACTAAAAATAAAAAAAGTAAGTAAAATAAAAGATAAAAACATAAATCCGTAAACTTGATTTTGTGTCATGATTTTTCCTTTGTTAAAAGATTATTTTGATTGAACTACATCAACTTTGAACTTTTCGCAGATGATGATCTGGACAATATCTGCAAGAGCTTTGATATAGTCTTCAGCACCTGTTTTCAAAGCTTGTCGAGAGTCAGTGGTCGCAGCTTTTTCAAAAGCATTTACCACCTTCTCTTTACTCTCAATCAGAACTTGAGTCAAAGCCAAGACGGCTTTTTCACTGAGACAGCCTTTTGAGGATGTGTTACTGCAGTGGTGATTTGGATTTTTACTGAGCAGCAAAACCCAAGGACCACCTGGACCACGATGCGATTGAAACACAGGAATCTCAATTCCTATCACCTCCACCACAATTACGCCTTTTCTACCCCCACCCTCACCACCACCGCGCTGATCATCTGGTGTGAACATGATTTTTCCTTTTTGTTAAATATAAAATGTGCGAACTATTCAAGAAACAATATAACATGAAATATAGCTGTATGTCAATGATAAAAGTTTTGTGATATAATCAAAATAAATGCAAGAAGAATCTAACCCAAATAGTATAGATAGCCTGACAAATATGGCAAAAATAAACGTAAGAGATGTACTAAAGCACTCTATACTTTTTGATGCTGCAGAGGGTGATGTGGCTCTGGTGATATACGACAAACAAAATGGTCTAACAGATATACTAACAGATGCCTACAGGGCAAATTTGCCTGACGCCAAATTCATAGACTTTGATACTGTGAGCAAAGAAGAAATCATTTCAGAGTTTGAAAGACTTAATACAGCAGATGAGAAGAAAGATCTGGTGGTACTGATACAGACTAGCAACTTTAGGCTCGATGATTTTCGTATTCGTCTTCACCTATTTCAAAAGAAACTAAAAGTAATAGAACACATGCATCTGTATAGGAACTCTAGCGAGACTTGGGATGTATATGTTAACTCACTTGCTTACGACGTATCTTGGTATAGACATGTCGGACCAAAGCTAAAAGAGAAACTAGACTCTGCAAGAAATTTAAAAATAAAAAGTTCTGATGCAAATTTATTTATAAATAGTGAACTAGAAAGTGCTAAATTAAATATCGGAGACTATACAGGTATGGAAAACATTGGGGGAACATTTCCTATCGGTGAAGTTTTCACTGAGGCGAAAAGCTTAGAAAGTATGAACGGAGAAGTTTATATATATGCCTATGCTGACAAAGATTTTAATATATCTATGCATGAGCCTTTTAAAATAAAAATTGAAAATGGTATAGTGATAAGCTGGGCAGAAAATACTCCAGAGAGTTTTATCGATATCATAAAAGTTATAAGCGAGTACGAGAGGCCGATAATACGTGAAATTGGATTTGGACTGAACCGCGCTATCACCAAAGAGAGATATCTCGGTGATATCACAGCCTTTGAGCGTATATATGGCATGCACTTTTCTCTGGGTGAGAAACATAGTGTTTATAAAAAGGAAGGCATACAGACGAACAAATCAAAATTCCATGTGGATATATTCCCTATTATTGACTCAGTAGAAATAGAAGAGGAAACTATTTATAAAGATGGACAATATTTGGTTTAAAAATATTTTTTTACTGCTCTAGTACTGCCTTGATGCGACGAATACCCGCAGAGACAGCTTCTTCTTTTAATATCTTAAATACTCCCATATCTCCCGTATGCTCCACATGTGGCCCACCACAAAACTCAAGAGAAAAATCTCCGACATGATACACACTCACCATCTCACCGTACTTGTTATCAAATACTCCTATAGCTCCCATCTCTCGCGCTTTGTCATAGCTAACCTCCTCACGAGTAACTTTTAGATCTGCCTTTATCTGTGCATTTACTATGTCTTCTACTTTCTTTTTCTCCTCATCAGTCATCTTCGTGTCATGAGAAAAATCAAAACGAAGACGCTCACTGGTGATGTTGCTCCCCTTTTGAGACACATGCTCGCCCAGCACCTGACGCAGTGCTTCATGAAGCATGTGAGTCGCAGTGTGATACTTTGTTTCCACTTCTCCATCACCACCAAGACCACCTTTAAACTTTCCCGCTGATGCTGTTCTACTTGACTCAGCATGAGCATCTTTTAATTCATTGAAACCATCCATATCTACTGTATATCCATTCTCTTTTGCAATCTCTTGTGTAAGCTCTACTGGAAATCCAAAACTTTGTAAAAGATTAAAAGCTACACTTGCCTCTATCACATTCGCAGAAGATTTTAATATATATCTTCTTAGCTCTATCAATCCATTCTCAAGAGTCTTTCTGAACTTAACCTCTTCATCTTCCATTATCTTTAATATATCTGTTTCTTTTTCACTTAGGTTCGTATATTCGTTTTTATAATAATTGATAAAAGTTTTCGATACTTCTCTTGTGAAGTTTTCATTTATATTTATATTCTTTGCAAATCTAACTGCACGCCTTATAAGTCTCCTCACAAAGTACTGCTGATCTTTGTTACCAGGATATACTCCGTCGCCGATAAGAAATGTCGCAGCACGTAGATGATCTAGTACCACTCTATAAGCATAGACATTTTCACCTTCATAGTTCTGTTTTGAGATATTTCTGATTATAGATTTTGCACCTTCAAACACGTCTAGATTAAACACGTCACTATCATCATTTATCGCTGCAGTCATACGCTCGAGACCTCCACCAAAGTCAACGTTCTTTTGTGTTAACTCTTCTACCCCATCCTCTGTCTTTTTGTATTGCATGAAAACATTGTTACCTATCTCTACATATCTACCACAGTCACAGTTAACGTGACACGCTTCACCACTCCACTGACTACTCTTATGTATTACATTTTCTTTAGCATGTTCAAAATCATAAAACATCTCAGTGTCTGGCCCTCCTGGCTCACCGACTGGCATGTTCTCAGGTACGCCAGATCTACTCCACCAATTTTTCTTGTCAGGATAGGCAAATACTCTATTCTCTGTAGGAACACCAACACTTTTAAATTTCTCTTGCCAAGTACTCTCAGCTACTATGTCTTTTTGTATATTCAACTTTTCATTTCCTTCATAAATAGAGATGTAGAGTCTATTTGGATCTAGTTCTAATTTATTTATCAAGAAGTCCCACATGATATCTATCTGTCCCTCTTTGAAATAGTCCCCTAGAGACCAGTTCCCAAGCATCTCAAAAAAAGTTGTATGTCTATTGTCCCCTACCTCCTCTATATCTTGAGAGCGGAAACATTTTTGACTGTCAGCTATTCTCTTTCCTAGTGGGTGTGATTGACCTAGGAGATATGGGAGCATAGGTTGCATCCCTGAACCAGTAAACAGTGTGGTAGGGTCATTTTCAGGGACCAGTGGACTACTGCCTATCACCATGTGTGGATACTGGGCACGATTCTTCATGTGATCTAAATATATAGATCTGACTTCATTTAAGGTTTTCATATTGATTTGTATTATATCAAAATATAGGGTAAATAAAAAGCGACACCAAAGGTGTCGCTTTTTATTTTAAAATATTATCTATTCTCAAATATGTCCTCTTCAGCAAATCTGACTCTAGGATATTTTGAATCTTCTACTCTATACCCGATAGGCATGAGTAACTCTACATTTTGATTATCTTTCAGTTTTAGTATTGCTTTGATTTTATCTGCAGAAAATCCTCCCATTGGACAACTATCAATTTTTAGTTCTGTACAAGCAGCTAATGCAAAACCTCCAGCTAAATAAGTTTGCTCTGTAGCCCACTTACGTTTACCGTTGTCATCTAGCATCATGGCAAAGCCACGCATGGTTGCTTCCATTTTTACTTTATCATAAATTCCCTGCTCTTTTCTCTCTGCAATATCAGAATATTCTCCTATTCTAGTTTGCATATCACTATTTGAGATGAACACCAGCAAATGTGATGAAGAATCTATCTGTGCCTGTCCATAAGACGCCTCTTTTATTTCTTCTTTCAAAGCCTCATCTGTGATTATGATCACATGATAAGGCTGTAATCCAAAAGAGCTAGGAGCAAACATGATAGCGTCTTTAATTTTTTGTAAATCCTCATTACTGACTTTCTTTGTGGTATCAAAATTTTTTACCGCGTATCTCCAATCTAAATTTCCTAAGAATGTATTTTCCATATTTCTATTTGTTTGTTATTCTTAATAATTATTAAGAAGTTTTTAAATAGTTAAGCATAGTATCCGCATCAGAAACCAAGAATGGATCAGTCTCTGCTTCATCCATCTGACCTTCTTCTGAGAAAATATTCTTGATCTCACCATTATCAACCAACATACTATATCTCCAAGATCTCTCACCAAAGCCTAAATTCTTTTTAGTCACTAGTGCCCCCATCTCTCTAGAAAAATCACCATTGCCATCTGGAAGCATGAACACATCCTTGAGGCCAAGTTTCACTGACCACTGATACATCACAAAAGCATCATTCACAGATAAACAAATCACACTATCAATCCCGAGAGCTTTGAACTCTT
>JAYVLF010000038.1:0-3366 GCA_043759615.1 Minisyncoccota bacterium
CTAGTTTTCCAAATCAATCTTTTTGCGTCTTTTATATTTGGTGTATTTTCAAAATAATCTAACTCCCCAGCTTCTTCCATCACTCTAACATCCCCAAAATTATGTATCCTCTCTATGATGAGTTCTCTCACCTTCTCTAGTGTCTCTGGTTTTAAACTCGTAAACTTTGCGATGTTTTCTATCTGCTCATCATGACTCATGAGTTTAATATGTTCTCTACTAACCCAATTTAACTTTTCTATATTAAACATAGCTGGAGACTTTTGAACTTTGCTAATATCAAATATCTCTATAAGATTTTTTATATCAAATATCTCCTGCTCTGTCCCAGGATTCCACCCCATCAGTACTGCCATATTTAGTATTGAACTCGCTGTATACCCCATATCCCTGTACTCAGTAATACTCTTTGCCCCACGTCTTTTTGAGAGCTTTAGCTTGTCTTCTGCTGTTACCAGTGGCAAATGTGTATATGTAGGTATATCTACATTCAAAGCTTCGTATATGAGTATATGTCTAGGGGTATTTGATATATGATCTGCACCACGCACCACATGAGTCACACCCTCATCATTATCATCAACTACTACTGCTAGATGAAATAGTGGATTATCCATATCCTTAGCCAAAACAAAATCTCCAAGATCCGCAGTATCAGTTTTAACTTCTCCGAATACCGTATCGACAAAAGTAACTATCTTATTTGGATTTCTAAATCTTACAAGCTCTCTCATCACCCCGCTACCATCTTTTGCTTCTTCTTTTGAAATATAAGCAACACCTCTCTCGATAAAATCTCTCAGCACTTCTTTGTGTCTCTCTATGTTTTCTGACTGGCGATAAAACCTATCATAAGAAAGTCCCATCCAGTTCAGTGACTCCAGTATATTCTCTTCATATTCTTTTTTGTTTCTTTCTTTATCTGTATCTTCTATTCTTAATATAAATTCCCCGCCCATGTGTTTTGCGTATAGAAAAGCAAAAATCGCTGTTCTATAAGCTCCTATATGTAGGAGTCCTGTTGGAGATGGGGCAAATCTAGTTACTATTTTCTTTGACATATTAGAGGTGAGCTTCGTGAGCTAGGCAGATGTTTATGATCTCGTCTGCGATCACGTTCGCTGCGTTGTTGTTGTTAAAATTTTTAGCACTAACCATCATATGCTCGTACTTGCCTTTATCCTCCAGTATATCTTCTACAACTCCGTATATGACATGTGCCGACATGTTATCTTCGAGCAAAACTCTAACAAAACCAGCATGCTCACATATGAAAGCATTTTCTTTTTGATGGTCAGCATGAGACTCAGGAAGTGGTATGGCAATAGTAGGGATTTGCCATGCAGCGAGTTCAAATAGTGTTGAGCCTGATCTTGATATTGCCAGATCTATATTCACATATATTTTTGATAAATCTATCTTGTCGTACACAGCATAATTTGCTAGGAGGTCTTTGTCTAGACCAGCAATTCTAACTTTGTATTCATCTATATTCTTATCTCCTACCTGATGAACTACATTATACTTTGTTAATAGCTCTGGCAATATCTGGAATATATTATCATTTATCCTAGTGCTACCCTGTGAGCCCCCGATAACCAAAATATTTTTCCTGCCGCCTGTTTTATATTCTCTAGTAAAAGATGCCTCTGGTAAATACTTTTTTATTATCGGCTGACCAGTCTCAGCTATGTACTTTGATTTTAAATATTGTGCTGACTCTTTGTAAGAAACCGCTACGCGCATAGCCAACTTTGAAACTATTACACTCACTCTTCCTGGTACACTGTCACTCTCGTGAGTAACTATAGGTATGCGTAAAATAAAAGCTGCGAGACATGTAGGCAAACTATCATATCCACCTTTTGCAAAGACCACATCAGGATAAATCTTAAACAATTTAAAAATAGCCACAAAGAAACCAATAAAATTCCTAAAAATATCCAATATGTTTTGAAAAGAAAAGTAAGTACGTATTTTACCCGATGGGACAGATTCAAAAACTATACCCCTCTCCCAAAGCATTGCTGCGTCATACACCTCAGATCCAAAATAATAAATTTTTGGTTGCGTCAATTTTTGTTTGTAAGCATTTTCTATTACACTTTCGGCTACTGCCATCAAAGGATAAAAGTGCCCTCCTGTTCCCCCTCCTGTGATTACTATTTTCATATGTCTTTCTTTGTTAGTTGTAATAATACACCAATTAGATAGGTACTTGCAAGTATAGCTGTCCCACCCTGGGATATGAATGGTAGTGGCACTCCAGTGAGTGGCATGAGACCTAGCATAGAAGCTACATTTAAAGACATTTGAACGAAAAATACGGTAGATATACCTATGATCATAGACCTAGCAAAAGTTTCTTTCTTTTGGAGAGCTATCAACAGTCCTCTAGTTGCTATGATAATAAATAGAGATATGATAAATATCGAGCCAAATAGTCCGAGCTCTTCGCTAGCCACAGCAAATACAGAATCACCAGCTGGCTCAGGCAGATAGTTGAACTTTTGTATACTCTGACCTAACCCTCTACCAACTATACCCCCATTGCCAACAGCTATCAGACTTTGTATAGTTTGATAAGATGCTCCTAGTTTATCATTTTCAGGATTCATAAAAGTTGTGAGCCTCTCCATCACATACGGCCTAGTGAAAAGTAAAATAGAAACACCTAGTGCTGCAGTACCTATGATTATACCGATATCTCTCCACTTTGCTCCTCCCAGGAAATATATCATAAAAGATGCTCCAGAGATGATGAGGAAAGTTCCATTGTCTGGTTGTTTTATCATTATCGCTGCAGCTGGTATTATGATAAGAGCAAACAATCCTAAACCATACTTGATATCTGAAAACTTCTTAGCATATCTTTTTACCATCCAAGATGTCATGATTATGATTCCAAACTTCAGCATCTCACTCGGCTGAATAGATACACCGCCTATAACTATCCACCTATGAGCTCCTCCATGAAAAAGGTTTAAAGCTGGCACAAAAACAAGAGCGGTGAACATCAGTGTGAGACCATATATATATGGTGCATATTTATAATATATAGAGTGTGGCACAAAATAAGCAATCGAAATGATAACAAAAACTGCTAGAGCTATGCCTGTTAACTGACTCTGTAGCATATTGTAAAATTTAAAATCACTACGAGCAAGTATTCCAAGCGAGGCAGAAGTAAATATGATAAAACCTCCTATGATCAGTGTCAAAAAAGAAAAGGCTATATATTTATCAAGCTTTTCTATTTCTTTTAAGAATTTTTCTATGATAAAAGACATAAATTAAACTATAGAAAGTAAAATACCGAACATGGCGCAAATAAAAGCAATAATCCAATACCTCATAGTTACTTTA
>JAYVLF010000039.1:0-6451 GCA_043759615.1 Minisyncoccota bacterium
ATAGAGGATTTTGAATTAGAAAAAAGAGTTATAAACATAGAAATGGTAAATCAGGATAGTTCACAGTGGGATTCGCACACAAATTGTTTTTTAGATAATATTAAATATACTCCACCTTTTGATCTTGAGTATTTTAAAAATGTTAATTATGAAGATCTTTTACTGCTCAAAGAAAAAGTTATTTTTAAGAAAGTTGTTTTTGATGAAAAAAGATACACAGATATAAACCTTTTTGATTTAAAAGATTTTAAAATTAAGGAAAAAGTTGAAAGAGATGATTTCATTATATTTTCTTTTGAGAATGATATTAGACTGAGGGAATTATTTATATTAATTGCTATAGCTTTAGATGGTTCTGGTTATTTTGTGCAAAGGCATAATAATTTTACAGAACAAAGTTTAGCTTTCAAGAATAGAGAGTTTACTTTGTTTAAAGATAAAATATCTCATATTATGGTAGATAAGTATGACGAAGTAATTTTGTCTTACAACAATCTCTTTGAGAGTAACTCGGTAGACTGGACAGCTTTTGACTTTGTAAATATAGATGACAAGTGTACAAAAGATGAGAAAATTAAAATGATTTTAAATATATTCAAAATAATGAATTAAATTATGAAAATAGAAACACAAAAATTTGATAGTAAAATACTATTCACTATAGACACTGAAGGTAAAGATATAAACGATCTCTACAAAACCTTAAAAAAAGAATTAGATATGTATGATACTGGTAGTCTTTACCATACATTAAGATTTGTAAAAGGTATAGTTCATCATGGGGAAGTTTTTATGAAAGATAATTTTATAAATATAATATTTACAACATCTTCAGAATATATGGATGATCTAGAGGAAGTGTCTTTAGATTATTTTAATTCCATAAAAGAATAATCACTGATTTTGTGATATAATTAGACGGAAATAAACAACATGTCAAAATACACAGGAATAATATCAATAACTCAGAAATTTGAAGGATTTGTCAGAGTAGCAGAACTGAAAGAAGAAGGTGCAGTATTCATAGCAAATGCGGACCTAAACACTGCCCTCCAAGGGGACACAGTAGAGATAGAGGTCACAGGGAAAAATGAATACGGCCCACTCGGAAAAGTTCTCAAGATAGAAAAGAGAGGCAAACGTAGTCATGCAGGAACTATCAGAAAAGAGCAGGGTATATTTGTAGTTGCTCCAGATGACAAGAAAACTTATGTAGAGTTCTTGGTCAAACCTGAAGATGCGATGGATGTAGATGCTGGCAAGAAAGTGGCTGTAGAGATGACGGTATGGAACAATCCAAAAGAGCTACCTTTTGCCAAGGTGGTAAAGATACTTGGCAATCCAGGTGAAAATGATGCCGAGATGGTGGCCTATGCGATGGAGAGAGGTTTCTCAGATGAACACAAAGCAGCTGTGACAGAGGAGGCACATCAGATATCTGGCAAAGGTATCACGGAAGACGACAAGAAAAACAGGCGTGATTTTAGGGATATTCTCACTTTTACTATTGATCCATTTGATGCCAAGGATTTTGATGATGCGATAAGTTTCAAAAAGTTAGATGAGGAAAATGGTCTAGAGGTATATGAAGTTGGTGTGCATATAGCAGACGTGTCTTATTATGTTAGGCCAGATATGGCGCTCGACGCAGAGGCTATAGAGAGACAGACTAGTGTGTATCTGGTAGACAGATGTATTCCGATGTTGCCAGAGGAACTATCAAATGATCTCTGTAGTCTAGTAGAAGGCAAAGATAGGCTGGTGATGAGTGCTGTATTTAAGATAAATAGTAAAGCAGAAGTTCTAGATACTTGGTACGGAAGATCTGTGATAAACAGTGCAAAGCGTTTTACTTATGAAGAGGCTCAGCAGTCACTAGATAACCCTACTAGCGGACTATATTTCACAGAGCTAGATACTTTGAATAAACTCGCCAAGATCATGTGTGCAGCTAGATTTGAAAATGGTGCCCTATCTCTAGACTCAGAAGAGGTGAAGTTCAAATTTGACGAGAAAGGTGTACCTATAGATGTATACATAAAGGTTCGCGGTGACACACATAAGATGATAGAGGAGTGGATGCTCCTCGCAAATAGGAAAGTGAGTGAGTTTATCACAAAATCACAAGATACCAAGACTCCACTTTGCGTGTACCGTATCCATGATAAACCTGACGCAGACAAGATGCGTGAGCTGCAGTTATTTATAAAAGGTATGGGTCACAATGTCAGATACATCGACGGGGTTATACCCTCTCAAGATATAAATAAACTCCTAAAAGAGCTAGAGGGACAACCTTCAAAAGATCTACTTCAAACCAATGTCGCTCGTAGTATGCAAAAGGCTATATATAGCACAAAGAATGTAGGACATTATGGACTTGCCTTTGAGTACTATTCTCACTTCACTTCTCCTATACGCCGTTATCCAGACGTGCTCACTCATAGGATACTCATGAGAGTGCTAGAGCATGATGAGATCAAAGATGGTGAGACAGTGGCACTAGAAAAGATCTGTAGTCATGCGTCATTTCGTGAGAAAGAGGCAGCAGATGCTGAGCGAGGTAGTATCAAGTATAAACAAGTTCAGTATATGTCATATAGAGTCGGAGAGATATTTGATGGAGTGGTTAGTGGTGTGTCACGTGGTGGGGTATTTGTCGAAGAGATGAAGAGTCACTGTGAAGGTATGGTCCGTATGCGTGATCTAGGTACTGACTTTTATAGTTATGATGAGAAGAATCAGCGCATGGTGGGAGAGAAGAGTGGTGAGGACTGGCGTATCGGTGACAGGGTAAAGATAAAAGTTAAGAGTGCAAATCTAGAAGACAGAGTCATAGACTACGAGATAGCAAGATAGTAATCTGTGGATAAGTCTTGCAGATAAGGGCTATTTTTGATATACTTCTACTGTTAGCGATAAGTTAAATACGTCTTTGTTGATTTATTTTATTTATTAATGACTTCGTCCTTTCTATTTGTTTCCTTAATTTATTGGAGAATTTCAAATGAAAAAATCCCTATTAGCTCTCGCAGTGTTGGCCATGTCTTCACACGCTTTTGCATCATCATCCTCAAACGTCAGTGGTTCTATTGAACCCTTTACAAAACCCCTCGGCCAAAAACCCGAAGCTAAAGATCAAAAAGCACAAGCAACCAAAACAGTTTACGGTGACGGCATCACCAAGTTGCGCTCTGACAAACAAGTCGCCAAAGATGGTGTGCAGCGTCTCAAACTGGCCAAAAAGCAAGACCAAACCCGTGGTGAACACGCAAGCTAATCGCCCCGCCCCCCCCGAGAGAGAACATAACTCTATAACTATGTACCGTCAGACTCATGAGAGACTGGCGGTTTTTTTTATTTTTATAAATATCTGATTTAGTGTATAATATCAAGATATGAAATTCTCAAAACTTTTTACAAAAACTCGTAAAGTGACTGCAGATGAAGGGCTTTCCAAAAATGCTGACCTGCTAGTAAAGGCTGGATATATATACAAAGAAATGGCCGGCGTATATTCATATTTGCCGCTAGGTCTCAAAGTTTTCAAAAATATTGAACAGATAATCAGAGAAGAGATGGATAAAACTGGTGCTCTCGAGATATCTATGAGTTCACTACAAGATCCATCTATATGGAAATCTACAAATAGATGGACTGATAATCCTGATGTAGATGTCTGGTTCACCACAAAACTAAAAAACGAAACTGAGCTCGGTCTAGGGTTTACCCATGAAGAGCCTATCACGAGAATCATGAGTGAGTATGTTTCCAGCTATAGAGATCTTCCATTTTCTGCTTATCAGTTCCAAACGAAGTTTAGAAATGAAACCAGGGCAAAGAGCGGTATCATGCGCACTAGAGAGTTCGTGATGAAGGATCTTTATACATTTTGCAAAGACGAGGCTGAGCATGCTGTGGTATATGAGGAGCTAAAGCAGGCTTATGTGAATACTTACAAAAGATTAGGTATTGGTGATTCTACTTATGTGACTTTCGCTTCGGGAGGAGTATTCTCAAAGTACTCACATGAATTCCAGACTGTATGTGACGCAGGAGAAGATGAGATATATATAGACGATGAGAAACATATAGCTATCAACAAAGAGGTTTATACTGATGAAGTGCTAGCTGATCTGGGAGTAGATAAAGCTAAGTTAAGAGTCGCTAAAGCTTCAGAAGTCGGCAATATATTCTCACTAGGAACAAAATTTAGCTCAACACTAGGTTTAAAATATAAAAATGAAGCAGGAGAGGAGAAGGATGTGGTTATGGGTTCATATGGAGTTGGCCCTGCTAGAGTTATGGGTGTTATGGTGGAGCTACTCAGTGATGACAAGGGGCTATCTTGGCCTGCGGCAGTAGCACCATACAGTTTACATATAGTCTCTCTTCACAAGAGTGAGGGTGACAATGCCTACGTATATGCAAAGGAACTCTACGAAGAGTTAATTAGAGAGGGAGTAGAAGTCATCTGGGATGATAGACATGTGGGTGCAGGAGAAAAGTTAAATGATGCAGATCTGCTCGGTATGCCTATGAGAGTTCTTGTCTCCGAGAAGAGTATTCTCGCTGGTGGCGTAGAGATAAAAGAGCGTAAAAGCGAGCAAAGCGAAGTGATTTCTCGCGAGCAACTCATGACTATTTACACCAAAGTTTGCTAAAAGATTTTGTGTTATAATGGCTATATAAAATATATGTTTGAAAACTTTAAAAACAAAATGTCAAATGACATAGGAATAGACCTCGGAACCGCTAACACTCTCGTATATGTGAGAGGAGTAGGAATAGTTATCAATGAGCCATCGGTAGTAGCTGTGAATGTGAAGACTGATAGGATGGTGGCCATGGGAGAAAAAGCTAAAGCTATGATGGGTAGAACTCCTACTCATATACGCGTAGTTCGTCCACTAGTTGATGGAGTTATCAGTGATTATGAAGTAACCGAAGAGATGCTCGGGACTCTTATAAATAATGCAAACAATATACATAAAAAATTCTTGAGACCTCGTGTAGTGGTAGGTGTGCCAGTAGGTATCACAAATGTAGAGACTAGAGCCGTGTATGATGCTGCGCGCGCCGCAGGCGCGCGCGAAGTGTACATAGTCGAAGAGCCTATGGCAGCGGCCATCGGTATCAGACTACCTATACATGATGCTGAAGGTTCTATGGTGGTTGATATAGGTGGAGGAACTACTGATATAGCGGTTATATCATTATCAGGAATAGTGAAGGCGAAAAGTTTAAAAGTGGCTGGTGATAAACTCAACACGGATATCATCACTCATGTGAGGGATCATTATAAGATACTCATAGGCGAGAAAACTGCCGAAGACATAAAGCTAAAAATCGGTAGTGCCGTACCGGTAGGAGAAGAGGAAGAGATGTCTATCAAGGGACGTGATCTGGTAACTGGTCTGCCAAAGGAGGTTATCATCACTGATACAGATGTGAGAGAGGCTATGTATCTCTCAATCTCTCAGATAGTAGAGTCAGTGAGAGAAGTTATCGAGACTACACCACCAGAGGTGCTGAGTGACATCATGAAAAAAGGTATCATATTGGCAGGAGGTGGAGCTCTCATACGTGGTATAGATACACTTATAAACATGCAGTTAAATCTTGCTGTGACAGTATGTGAAGAACCTCTCACGGCAGTTGCTCGTGGATGCGGTATTATACTCGAAGACGTAGAAAAGTACAAAGAAGTTTTAATAAAAGATCATGATGACATCGCGCTACGATAGAGACAATAATGGAAGAGTTAAAAGAAGTATAATAATTTTCTTTGTACTCTTTGCTTTTCTAAATTATTTTCTTGCTGAGAGTATTCGTCCTTATATTGTGAATAGTTTTTCTTTTATCGTGAAGAAGATAACTCCGCTCGATGAGATGCTTAGTTCTATACATACTAACTTCATAAACAAAGAAACACTAGAAACAAAAAGTAAGACTTTAGAGGATGAGAATATCAGACTACTCGATCAGATAGCAAGTCTCCGTCTAGCTATAGAAAATTCAACTCTAACCGAAAAGTTTATTGAAAGTGGGGAAACAGAAATAGTTAAATCTAATAGGATAACTCCAAAAATAAATCTTATTTACAACAACATACTTTTAAACAAAGGTTTTACAAGTGGAATAAAAGAAGGTAACCTGGTCTTCGTATCTCCTCTTCTTCCTGTGGGTAAGATCAAGCAGGTTTATGCTGACTCATCAAATCTCGAATTGTTCTCAGCCAAGAATAACAAATTAGATTCTTTTGTTTATATTAACAAAGACTCGGTTGGTACGAGCAGTGTAGAGACAGAGAATGGTACTCTGAATATAGAGGTCTATGCTGACGGAGCTTATAATTTTGTCTCCGAAGTCGGAGATGATATACATCTAAAAGTTGGTGACAAAGTTTATTTACGTGAGTTTTCTAGTTACTACATAGGAAAAATAGAAA
>JAYVLF010000040.1:0-12955 GCA_043759615.1 Minisyncoccota bacterium
TTGTAAGTGAAGATGAGAAGATGAGGTCTATAGCAAAATTCTTAATAGAACTGAAAAGCGATGCGAAAGAAATGCCACTCGAAAATCTCCTAGACAAGATCATCGGCACCAAAGAATATGAATATGTTAATGAGTATGATGATAGCACAAAAGAAGAAGTTAGGAATTTTAATTTTACTTCACCTTATAGAGAATTTTATTTTGGTAAAGAAAACTTTGACCACAATAAACCTGAATATCTCGAGTTCTTGTTTGCGCTGAGAACTTTTGTCGGAGCTATACGCGAATTTCGACAAGGAAGAATATTAAAATCTTCTGACATGGAAGAGCTTGTCGACATATACAGAAACAATGACAAGCTGACTTTAACTCTGCGTTCACCATTTGCCACCAGTGACAAAGCTATAACTTTGCAAACAGCCTACAAGGCTAAAGGTCTCGAGTATGAGTATGTATTCATCATAAATACTGATCACAAAGAGTGGACTGGCCACGGTATGGCCAATAAGATAGGTATGCCGGAAAATCTAAAATTACTCAGTGAGGGAGATAACATTGATGACAAACTCCGGCTCTTGTATGTAGCCATGACTAGAGCAAAACATACCTTGTATATAACTCATAGCAAAGAAAAGTTAAGCTTTATATTGAAGAATAGTAAAGAAGAATCTGATAAGATAGAAGAAGGTTCAGTTGATTTATCACTAGAAATAGTCAGGAACCTAGCTATCACTGATACTCTAGTATATATGGAAAGCGAGAAGATATTGCTAAAGAGACTGTTAGAAAACTATAAGATGCCAGTGACGCATATGACTAACTTTTTGAATATTGGAAAAGTCGGTCCTGCAAAATTCGTAGAGCAAAATCTTTTGCGTTTCCCACAGGCCATGAGTTCGTCCAGCGCTTATGGTTCTGCTATGCATGCAGCGATGCAGAGTTATTATCTATACTTCAAAAAGCATGAAAAAGTTCCTAGTCTAGAAAAATTACAGGAGTATTTTGAAAACTCGCTACTTTCATATGGCCTATCAGATATAGAATATGAGAGATACAAAAAGAGTGGTTATGAAAACCTAGAGGTTTATAAAAATGATCTGGAGACTAGAAATGATGGAGCTGACAAGGCTAAGATGGGAGATATGGTTGAGTATAACTTTGCAAATGAGGGTGTACATATAGGTGAGGTACATGCTAGCGGCAAGATAGATAAGATGGAGTTTAGTGGTACGACCATCACTGTGACAGACCTAAAAACTGGCAAGAGTTTTAGTGACTGGGAAGAAAAAGGAACTAGTGACTACGATAAGATAAAACTGCACTTTTTCAAATATCAACTAGCCTACTATAAACTTCTCATAGAAAACTCTAGAACCTATCATAACTACAAGGTAAATATCGGTAAGATAGAATTCCTCGAGTGTGATGAAGGCAAGAAGATAAATATACTCTCCCTAGATCTAAACGATGAGCTGTGCGCGAGAGTGAGCAAACTTTCAAATATTGTATATAAGAAAATACTAGATCTAGACTTCCCAGATACTACTCGCTGGACCCATGATGAGTCTGGTGAGGAGCGTGAAGTAAAGCTAAAAGACATACTTGAGTTCGAAGAAGAGCTATTGAAAGGTGAGTAGTAAAATGCTATCATACTCTTAGGCCTAGCAATCCGCAAAGCCTTTGTTAGTGTTAGTTCTTTAAAAGGAAATCCTTAATGTTCAAAATCCCCCCTCCATGGCAACCAGCCAGTTGGCTGAAATTGTTCGCTCTCATTGGCGTGTTTCTTGTCGGCATCACGAAGCTTTTCGTAAACAAGCTACCCTCGCTTTCACGACTGTTCTCAGTTGTGGCCGCCTTCACCCTTCTGGTTTGCTCGATGGCTGTGCTTTATTTAGCGCCTGAGTTGCCGACACAGATGACCGGCACAGCCCTGTGGCAACTCCTTGAGATCAGTTCGTACATTGGCATGATTCTTGCTGCCTTTATGCTGGCCAAAGCACTCGACGGCAACACGCGGCGAATTCACAACCACCGCCAGGCTTTTGGTCAAATGCGAATGTGACCTTGACGTTTGATTTTCGCTTTTTGATACCTAGCGCTTTCTCCTCCGGAGAAAGCGCTTTTTTTATGTTATAATATCATTAATGGCAAAAGAAATAGCTTCAAATAGACAAGATAAATACAAGGCGATATGGCTATCGCACTCTTCTATCGGTGACTATGAGAAATGCCCTCGTCTATACTATCTGCATAACATTTACAAAGATAAAACTACAAATAGGAAAATAGGCATAGTTAGTCCATACATGTCACTCGGCATCGCTGTGCACAATGTAGTAGAGGCTCTCAGAGTGTTCAAGGTAGATGAGCGCAAAGAAAAGATATCAAACATGCTAGCAGATTTTGAGATAGAGTGGCAAAAGGTAACAGGCAAAAAAGGTGGCTTTGAAAGTCCTGAGCAAGAAGCTGAATTCAAAGCTCGTGGCATAGAGATGCTGGGAAATGTAATCAAAGACCCAAAGATGCTGCTACACAAAACTATAGCAACCAGTAGTTACTATGATGGAGACATGTTGCCAAATTACTATATATCAACTGAAGAAAATATAATACTTTGTGGCAATGTAGACTGGATAGAGTATATGGATGAAAGTAAAACTCTTCGTGTCGTAGACTTCAAAACTGGACGCAATGAAGAGAAAGAAGAAAGCATGCAGCTCTTCATATACAAACTCTTGATAGAAAAGCTCGGCTGCAAATGGCCTGTCTCCTCTGGTGCCTACTGGTACTTTGATAATGGACTAGTTACTGAGAAAAATATTTCTGACGATGAGAAGATGAATGAGATCGTAAATAAAATAATCAAGATAGGAATAGAAATCCGTGAGAAGAAATTTGAATGGTCTGAAAGTGCTAACTACGGCAGGGGAGGCTGGGCCGAGAGGAAGAACTTTGTAGATAACTTTAAATGTATATCTAGTGATGGACCTTGCAGAGCTTGCGCTGATTACGAAAAAGTTTTTGCAAAAGATCCTAGTGCTCAATATATGGGAGTAGATATGTATGGCAAGGATTCGTATTTTATAAATAAGTAATGGGGGAGTAAAAGTCTAAAATCAAAACAGAAGATATCTGTTTTGATTTTTGTTTTATTTGAAAGCAATGTTATCAGGCTTATTTGGTATATAGCTAATGTCGCACAATATATCTTTTACGACAATACATATGCAAAATAAAGAGACTTTTAGAATGGCTCAGAATCCAACGCTGAAGTTTTCACTTTACTAACAGAAGTATTATTGTTTTCAAATTCTTGCACAGCGATAGCAATACGAATTTCTTCATAAGAATATTTATGTTTCAAAACTTCAAATACGTATTTTAGGCTTTTAGCTTTTTCTGGATCATTGATACCAGATATCCCTTTTTGTATAGCTTTTAAAACTTTAGTATCCAACATATCATTTAGAGACTTTAGCATAGCTTTTGAGACGTCAAAAATTGGCTTTTGAGCGATCTTTTGTATATGATCCATGATAGTGTTCAAGGTTAATTTCCTCTCTATGGCGATTTCTTTTGGACTCATCTTTTGCCATAGCTTATAAGTCTCTTCGACAGTGTCAACTTTTAATTTCTTTTCTTTTATACTATCTGCCACATATGATGTAGCCTCTAATTTACCGCCGCTTGCAAGTACAAAGTTGTCATGCATCTTTTGAAGCTCAGAGTCTGTTAGTCCTCCAAATGTCTCCTCAGCCTCCTCGGAGTTTTGCCTCATGCTTTCGTCCACAGCCAGTACCTCTGGATGTACTGCTAGAGACTTTTCATTGTAACCGACAAGATGGAGACCTTCTAGTTTCCTAACTCTAGATAGTGCCACATAGCCTTGGCCATATTCAAACACCTTTGATAGATCCATGATAGCCGAGTCCAAGCTCATCCCTTGGCTCTTGTGTATGGTGATAGCCCAAGCATGACGAAGTGGTATCTGAGATATCATCGCCTTTATCTTGCCTTCATCTTCGACTGTCCAGTCCATAGACTCAGCAACTATCTCTTCGCCACTCATAACACGGACCACAGGTATGTCAGATTGAAATCTAGTTACCACTCCGAGAGTTCCGTTCATATAGTTTTTGAAGCTATTATTTTTTGTGAACATAACCTTGGCTCCGATTTTTATATTTAGTATTTCTGGAGACATGCAACTTTTCTTGAGGCTTTCTATCAGTGGACCTTTGCCGCTGGTGGACATGGTATAAGTTTTGCTAGAGCCGGTTATTTTTAAAAGTTCCATGTCATTTACCTTATCCACATTTAGATTGTGTGAATATAGCTTTGTAGCATTTTCTATCTTTGATATGTCAGTACTTATCCTTGACGTTAGTATATTATGTGTTTCTCGAACTATTTCATTTTTCCTAATACTATTCAAAATAGTTAGGAACTTATCATCTTCTTGTCTATGCTGTTCTGTGATATAGCATGTCACGAGATTCAAATCTTCCCAAATATCGCTCTGAAATACAAAGTTCTTTGGCTTTTGCTCAAAGTCTTCATCTGCAAAGAAACCAGTTTCCCCACTATCCACATTTGGATTGTAACTATTAAAGACCATTTTCTTTATTGGAGGAAGTTGGAAAAAGTCACCAACTAGCACCACTTGCAAACCACCAAATGGTTCCTGATTTCTCCTTATGCCTATACAGATCTTGTTAACCATTTCTAATACTTCTGGACGTAGCATAGAGACTTCATCTATGATTATGATTTTTGCTTTTAGTATTCTTTTGTTTAGATATTCTTTTTCAACTATTGAATCTAATTCATAGTCTGTGAGCGAGTCTTTTATCCCTACTCCACTCCATGAGTGTATAGTCATACCACTGATATGTGTAGCAGCTATACCAGTCGACGCTGTGATGCTAGGATAAACATCATGACTTTTTAGATACTCTACGTACTTGTTGATCGTATAACTCTTCCCTGCTCCAGGTTCACCAGTTAGGAATACATTGGCTCCAGTTTTTAATATATTTAACGCTTGATCTTGGGTCATGATTTGCTTTTAATTATACCATAAAATATTTGAAATACACGTAGAGAACAGCTGCTAAAAACCCTCCATATTCTAGGATACTGACGATGTTGAATTTTAAATAATAATGCCTGAGCCAACCATCTTTTGATCCCCCGCTCCACTTTATTATTCTTTCTTCATCTTCTGGTAACCAGCTTAGAAGCAGTTTCGATGTAACTTGACCATCCTTGTCTGGAAATATCTTGTACTTTCTTTTTGAAAATGGCCATCCCCACATAACCCCCCAACCGATAAATAGGGTATCGTGCAAAAAATGCCAAACTATAGCTAATCCAAAAATAGTGGAAATTTGATGATTAAGATTTGAAAAACTTTCTATACTAAAAATCAATAGATATATAGGAAAATAAATAATAGGATAATGTATCCAAGATCTATGGTCTATGATATCTACTTTTATCACATACTTTTTAAAAAGAAAATAAAAGATATCTGTATCTGGCAACAAACAGAAAACAATAACTAATACCACAAAAATATAGTTCAGACCCTCTGCTGTGCTAAAATAAGTTCCTAAAATTAATCCTATTGCGATATCTAAAATCATAATATATTTAATATTAACACAAATAAAATGTTAAATATTTATAGACTACTGGCAAAATATATGTTATCATATATGGATGATAAAAATACTTCAAACTTATGATGAAGCAGAAAACGAGATACTGCGCACTATATGTATCCCAGTAAAACAAAATGAGTTCAAAACCAAAGAGTTACTAGATATACTAGAAGAGATGAAAAAGGCAGCCCACCAACAAGAAGATGGCGTAGCATTGGCCGCTCCTCAAATAGGTATAAACAAGAGGATATTCGTGATAGACGAGAGAGCTTATAAGAATTCTGATCTCAAGTGGATGCCGACAGTATTCATAAATCCGACAATAACCAAAACCTCAAAAACTCAAGAGATAAAAGATGAAGGATGTTTATCTGTACGCAAAATGTATGGTAGTACCTGGAGGTCTTTGAATGTCTCAGTTACGGCTTATGATCAAAATGGCACCAAGTTCTCATATGGAGCTGGTGGACTCATAGCTCACATCATACAACATGAGATGGACCATCTAGACGGGATACTATTTATCGATCATGGTTTTGATTTTGAAGAGCGTGAAATAGGAAAATAATATGATTAATATTAAATATGCATTTTGGGGTACTGGTCCACTAGCTGAGAGTGTTTTATATTCTCTATACAAAAATAATCTTGCTCCGTCAATAGTCATAACAAAACCAGACTCAAAGGTTGGTCGCAAACAAGAAGTGATATCTCCTAAAATCAAAACTTGGTGTGATATCAAAGGTATAAAAGTTTATCAACCAGAAAATCTAAAAGATAATGAAGAACTAAAAGAGATGCTGAAAGATTTTGATATGTCGATTATCGCTAGCTATGGTAAGATAATTCCTGAAGGAATACTGAATATGCCACGTCTAGGATTTTTAAATGTACACCCATCTATGTTACCACTATATAGAGGACCTTCACCTATAGAGTCACAGTTACTAACTGGAGCAAAAGAAATAGGTCTCAGCTTGATAAAAATAGACAAGGAAATGGATCATGGACCTATACTATTGCAAAGCAGACTAAGTATAGACGATAAAGATAATTCCCATACAGTAGAAATAAAATCAGGACAGCTGGGGGGCGAGATGCTCTCTCAGATATTCGAAGCTTATACTGAGGGGCATCTACTAGCAAAAGAACAGAACCATGAACTTGCCACATATTGTAAATTCATAAATAAAGCTGACGGGGAAATAAAATTGGAGGAGAATATAGAAACAATAAAAAATAAATTTCGTGCTTATACTCCATGGCCAGGAATATTTTTCATGCATATACACAATGAAAACAATATAAGAGTCAAAGTATCTGAGATAAGTTTTGAAGCGGAAGATATAGATACCCTAATACAAAAAGTCATCCCTGAAGGAAAATCAGAAATGACTTTTGAAAGTTTTAAAAATGGATATATAGCAAACTAACTATTTTACTAGTGTGATACTATTGATAGTAACATTTTCAAATGGTCTATCAGACTGATCTGTATTCACGTTCTCTATTTTTAGCGCTATATCCATACCCTTTGTAACCTTTCCGAATACTGTATAGAGTGGAGGGAGTCCAGAGTCTACAGCAGTTACTATGAAGAATTGGCTACCGTTGGTATTTGGCCCACTGTTTGCCATAGCTACAGTTCCTTGTTTGTAAGTTTCTTTACCTGATAACTCATCAGGAAACTTGTAACCAGGTCCTCCTGTACCCCAGTAGGCTTGTTTAGTGGCGTCTTTTGATAGTGGATCACCGGTTTGTATCATAAAACCTTTTATCACTCTATGAAATTTTACATTGTCATAAAATTTCTCTCCAGCTAACTTAACGAAGTTAGCAACTGTATTTGGTGATGTTTTTGGTGTGAACTCTATTTCTATAGTTCCCATACTAGTTGAGATCTTGGCACTTTTCATTTCTGCTTGTGTGTTGTTTGTATTATTTTCTGGCATATTGTTATTTTTAGTAGTTGTGGCTGTGCTCGTAACTGTATTGATTATTGTATTTGTCGTAGTGGCCACAGGAGTTTGAATATTTATATTATCTTCCTGTATATTTGGCTCTCTAGTCATATATATGATCGCACTAACTGCTAATAAAATCCCTAGAGATATTGCTACTTTTGTTTTGATGTCTCCCATAAAATTTATTTACCTCTTTTTAAGATCTCTTTGATAGATCTAGCAAATCTTTTCATGATACTTCTATCTCTATCAGAATTGTGTGCAAGCTCATCACTGAGTCTATCTTTTGTAGCGTCTATTGCACTATACATATCCTCAGAGATTTCTTCTACATGTAATTTTCTTGAACCGAGAGCAAGACTAGCTGAAACCTTAAAATGATTTCCATGCTTGTGATGCTTTTCAGTACGAACTATATCCAAGTTAATTGTTAAATTAGTATTCTCCTTCTCATATTTTCCTAGATGAGAAAGTTTTTCTTCTGCATAATTTTTAATCGCTTCTGTGATCTCCACATTGCTATGTTTTATATTTATTTGCATATGTACATTATACCAGATTCTGAGCAATAATTACATCTTGATTTCCCCTGTTCTCCTATAATTATCACAAACTATTTTGTTAGCCCAAACACGAAAGTCTGTACCTATCTCACCACCAATCCTATACCCTACAGCAACTATAACCTCTATACTATGATACATGATTTCTCTACTCAGAGTTCTTTCCCCTTCTTTTGTTTTGGTTTTGATTTTTTTGGAAGTTGTAGCCTTATCTAGCTCATTTTCTTTGTATATATTTGCTATATGCTTGTGTATAGTAGGTAAACTTTTTTGAAAAAGTTCAGATATTTGCTTTTCTGATAACCAGATCTCATTTTGCTTTTGGGTTATCTTACCTTTTGCAGATTTTGAAATATTACGAATACTTTCAGTTTCTATTTTTTCTTCTATTTGAACTTTCTCCTCGCTTATCACTTGTTTTACTTTTGAAATAGGAGCCTCTAGAACACTTTCTCTTTTAGACTCTTTCTCTACGGATTTTCTTAGATCTTCCTCTATTTGTATTTCTTCAAAAAGAATATTTTTTAACCATTTCATATTATCTATAAGTATAGCAGTCTCTATACTACAATGCAATAGTTTTCTTATTTTTCCTACATCTATCGCTACAATATTTAACCTCAGCCCAATTCCCCCTAGAAGACAAACTTTTCCTGTTAAAGAATAGTTTCTTACAGACTAGACACTCTTTTGACTCTGTCGTATGAGCTATACCCTTAAAATTTGATTTCTTGTCTGCCATGTTGTTGTTAAGGTATATTATAGCACAAAATATGCTATTATTATCTGATAAAATAAACATGAAAATCCTCAGCAATAAAAAGCTAAATATAAATGATGAAAATTATCAGAAAGCTAGATTTCATTATCTGCTCCAAATACTGTTCGGTGAATCACTCGCCATTAACTATTCTAAAACTATAGCTGGTTTTGCTCCGACAAAAGAGTCTCATGATTTTCTGCTACGTCAACAGAGCGAAGAAGAAACTCATCTCGAGCTACTTTCTGACTATGTATCCTCTATCGAGAGACCTAAAGTCAAGATATCAAAACATATGAAGGAACTCCATAACATAATGGAAAAGGCTTTGGAAAGAAAAGACTATCCAGCTTCGATACTAGTGCAAAACTTTATCGTAGAGGGTCTAGTTATAGTGCTGATAGAGGAGATGTCAAAACACGGGGATGTAAAATTAACAGAGCTGTGTCTTACTATAAACAAAGATGAAGTTTCTCATGTTGCTTTTGGAGTTTCTGAATTAAAAAAAGAGTTGCTAAAAGATAGTAAACTAAATAAGAAACTTTCGAATATACAGCGCCTAGCTTTGTGGAGAGCGGTATTATTTTTTACTGATCTCGCCATGGAAGCTAGATATATGGGTATAGCCTGGGATGATCTGGCGAGAAAAGTGGTAGAAGATCATCTGACTCGGATAAAGGATGCCGGACTCAAGATACCTTTTTATGACAAATTCTTGTTGAGAGCTGCTATTTGGATTTTTGTTATAGTTTAAACAAAAAAATACTCTTTAATTTTGTACCACTTCAGCAAATTGTAATGTATCTGTATCATATTTTACTTTTATGGTTTTGCCAACTGTAGGAGACTCGGCAAAACTCTGCCCCACCCTTCTCTCTGCAAAGTTTATGACCAAGACCTCACCTGACTCCATATACATCGACTGTGGGGCTATCCTGTCACCGATAAACACTCCATCGAGTCCGACTTTACCCTTTTCGGTATTTAAAACTGCTGTAACATAAAAGAATATACCAGTACTCCCCGTCTCTTGAGTTAACATGAAGGCTGTATCTTCTCTACCATCATGATCAAAGTCAAACCTAACGTCATTACCAAAATACTTCGTCACAACTTCTACAGATGAGCCTGGTGCAATACTTACCTTAGACTCACCGCCACGAAAAGTAATATCTTCTCCCCAGATATTGTAAGTAGTGTCATATGGGGTCAAACTTTTGCTTTCGTTTATATTTGAAAGGACACTATTTATGTCATGAGGAATATAAGTAGACTCTTCTTTTGTAGTATATTTCCTCATCAATAAAAGCATAGCTAGTATAATGATAGCCACAAGAGATATAAATATTGGTTTTAATATTTTCTTGATATTTTTCATGTATATATTATAGCATTGAAATTTGAGCCTTGCTATTGTTTTACATAAGAGTATACTTAAATGAGTGGAGTTCTTTTATTAAAATAATAAAAAATATGCTTACACAAATTGCAATAGTTTTAGTTTTACTTTGGTTACTTGGTTTTCTTGGTTTTCATGTTCTAGGAAGTTTTATACATATATTACTTGTGATAGCAGTTGTATTCTTTTTGATAAGAATAATCAAAGGAGAAAATCCGCTACATTAAAGTAGCTAAATAAAAAGCACATCTTAACGATGTACTTTTTATTTTGTGATATACTTATTTTTTTAACGTTTAGAGTTTGACTTCTCAAATTTCTTTGCGAGATTCTTTATTTCTTTTTCACGTTTAGAAATTTCTTTACGAGCTTCATTTTCATGTTTTTTACTTTCTTCTTTTGATTTATCTTCTCTCTTCTTCTCCTCTCTATCATTCTTCTCTACATAAGAGACACATTTTCCTTGATTCTTAAAATGTAAATTCATGAAAGTTCTGTAGCCTCCACGTTTACAAGCGTCTTTATTTTTTGGAGTTGTCGTATCTGTACTAGTTGGTACAGTTGTAGTCGCTGAAGTTGAACTGGAGCTTATAGTGAAAGTTATGAGTGAGCTAGAGCTTGTATTCTCTGCTCTATCTATTGCACGTATAGCGAGAGTATGTGTCCCGACACCAAGAGTAGTAGTAAACGAAGTGTTAAGCAGATTGCTTATCCAAGCGCTAGCACTGTTAATATTGTACTCATATCTAGCAACCCCAGAAAGATTATCTGTAGATCCTATAAAAGACCACATTTGGAAACCATTTGCTGTACTAGTTGCTGGTTGTATACTAGAAGTTAATGTAGTTGTTCCTGGTGTTGTAGGGGCCATATTATCAACTGCAACTCTGGTTGAACTTGACCATGTACTGGTAGCACCAGACAGGCCAACTGCTCTCGCATGCCAATAATATACACCTGAAGGAACTCCACTTACTTGAAAACTAGAGCTGGCTAGTAAAGTAGTCACAGTGACCGGAGTGAGGAAACTTCCATCAGCGTTAACTAGAGGAGAAAAAGATGCCTCATAGTTATACCCTGCTGGTGTAGTGGTAGATGTAGTAGTACCAGTTGTAGTACTGATAACTACATCAGACCAGTCAACATTTGTAAAATTAACTGATTTCAATGGAGTATTGTCTGCTGGAGATATGTTTATTGGAGATGGGATTGTTGTCGTAGCTATATCTGCCATCGCAAAGACAGGCATAGTAGCGAAAATAATTCCAAAAGCCATTTTGCTTAAGTATTTCATAGTTTTATTTTTATTTTTGAAGGTAGGACAGTAAATATCCTCCCATATACTGTATAACAGCCCAGATACAGATATGTAACTCAAAAATCTACTCTACTCCACAAACATCCTTGAGAGCCTCTAGATCAGCTTCAGTTAGAGTTAGAGCATTGCCCTGATTTAACTTATACATTATAGCTTTCTCATCCTCAACATGACCTATTCCTAGTGCATGACCGAGTTCATGAGCTAAGACTCTAACCAATTTCTCCCTACTACTAAATTCATATATATTTATCTCCTGACTCACCCCATCAGTCTCATACACACCCTCTTGGAAACTCTCACCTCTAGCTCCACTGATAGAATTGTATTGATCTACAGATAAATTTAGTGTACCTACCAGACGGTTAAGTACCACGACTACAGAATTTATCTCTGTCACCATTTCATTTACACTCTTTTGCAGTATATTTAGTCTAGCAGCTTCAGTATTTATCGCATCCCTCTCTATACCCAGCTCTTTATATTCCTTTTCGGGAGCTCCACCGCGAGCATTCCAATAGTCTGCCTGAGCAGTATATGCTGTCTGTCTCACGTTAAAAGCTGAAAGTCTTGCCTCATAGTCATTTTTACTATTTGCTAACTCTATCTTTAGACTATCAAATTTCTTTTTAAGATTTTCATAGGTCGCCTTGTCATCCTTTACCACTATATTCATACTGGCAAGTTTTGCTGTCGCTTCTTGTCTGTAGTCATATATGAGATTTATCTTTAGCTCTCCTGTACTAGTAGATAAAGCAAACAAATCTTTCCCATACGGTTTCTCCCATATAGCTTCCGCATCAGCTAGAGCTCCGAGGAAATACTTTTCTGAGATATTAAACCTTTTATCAAAAGAATCTATGTCATAAGTTAGAACTTGACTACAGTTCTTATCTCCCAGACTAAAAGTTTCTTTTATTTTTTCTATTATTGGAGTTGATTTTATCTCTCCATACTTAAAATATGAAAAGGTGGCAGATAATCCTATGACGATGACCAACACTTCTAGTACTTTCTTCATGGATTTAATTATAACATCTAATTTTGATTTTGAATTTAACTCATGACTCTCACCTGTGGAAAGATTATAACTTTTGTGTTAAAGTTTATATTATAAAGTATAAATAATATGTCAAAATCAATACTACACAAAGCGGATACTAGAGGCTATGCCAATCATGGCTGGCTAGAGAGTTATCATACATTTTCTTTTGCAGACTATTATGATGAGAAAAGGATGAACTTTGGAGTGCTTCGAGTACTGAATGATGACACCATTGCTGGA
>JAYVLF010000041.1:0-13304 GCA_043759615.1 Minisyncoccota bacterium
GTAAAATACCAGTCTAGAAATTCTGTATCTATAATTTTTTCTATCTCACTATTAACATTCAAAAAAGTTACTTCCATAAAGTCATACCTAGAGTAAAGATCTAAAGTCACATTGTTCTTATTCAGAAAATTATAAAAAGATGTCGCTTCTGGGTAATTTTTTGTCCTATATAGAACCAAATGTTCCAACATATGTCTTTCGTGTGATTTAAAATCATTTGTTACATAAGAAATGTTCATAACTTAATGATAACATATATTGCTAAAAATAAAAAAATCAGACAATTAAACTTTCGTCTAATTGTCCGATACCTCTTTCGTAAAACCGTAGAGGTTATGCCGAAGAGAAATTACTTGCCTTTGCCGCCGCCAGCGTTGCCTTGAGTGCCGCCAGATTGACCACCTGGTGTAGAACCTGAAGAACCTTGAGAAGGAACATCTGCCATTTTGGACTCGACTTTCTGCGTTAAATAACGCTTTCTTTATTAGCCACCTCTAGGAACGAAATGTACTTTTGTAAATAACTAATCTGGTCATATTCTAACAGATTTAATTATTTTGTCAATAATCCTTAACTTCTGAGTTTCCAGCCTGTCCTGAATATATAAACACAAAGTGCGAGAGCGACGAGAGTGAGAGTGGTGAGTACTGAGATACCGAGCAGGAGTGATGCCTCGTGATAATCAGTAAGAGAATATCTTAGACCATCAACTGCGTAGAATATCGGATTCATGTGGACTATGAATTGCATCTTTGCTGGCAACATATGCACAGAATAAAATGCTCCTCCGATAAATGTGAGAGGTGTTAATATAAAGTTCGTAGCTAGTCCAAACTTCTCAAAGCTATTGTCCGCCCATATACCCACCACAAGTCCGATGAGGCCAAAAAGTAAAGAGATGAGTATGATATAAAATAGCAAGACAAATGGATGAGCTAGAGTATTTACCCCAAAGGCCACAGCTACCAGTGAGAGAGCCAGTGATATTCCTAGAGCACGGACCACTCCACCGATAATCATAGATAAAACGAGCTCAGTATATGAGAGCGGAAGAGTTAACATGTCTTCGAGAGTCTTTTGGAACTTCATGAAGTAAATAGAAAACGAAGTCGCTGAGAAAACTGCCATGATGAGATTCATGGCGAATACTCCGGGGAAAACAAAAGATATATACTTGATACCCTGTATCATCTCTATCTTTGAACCTACAACATAACCAAAAACAAAAATATAAAGTGAGGCTGTGATGAGTGGAGCTATGATGGCCTGACCGAGAACCCTCTTTGTCCTACCAACTTCTCTTCTGATGAGTGTATAAAATCCTTTGTAATTTGCTATCATATTATTTGTTATTTTGATTTGATAATTTTGCTGATATTTTCTGATTGTCATCCTCTGTAGCCCTGATATAGACATCTTCTAGCTTATGATCTTTGGTTAGAGTTTTCATGTCATCATCTAAAATAATCTTACCACCATTTATGATGGCAACTCTCTCACAAAGAGCCTCAACTTCCTCTAGATAGTGTGAAGTTAAGATGATAGTCTTGCCTCCTTTATGAAGATCTTTCAGGAACTTCCAAAGAGTGCGACGTGTCTCCACGTCAACTCCAGCAGTAGGCTCGTCGAGTATGAGTATCTCTGGGTCATGAATCATAGCTTTGGCTAGTGTAGCGCGGCGTTTTAGCCCACCAGAGAGGAAGTTAAACTTCTTGTCTCTATGCTCAACTAGTTCAAATTGCTTTAGCATCTCTTCACGTCTCTTCTCCATGTCTTTACCAACCACACCAAAGAACCCCGCCGAATAATCTAATATCTCATCTATAGTCTGAAAACTATCAATAGTAAACTCTTGTGGAGAGACACCTATCTTTGTGCGAGCTAGTCTATAGTCAGAGACTACGTCGTGTCCCATTACTTTTATATTTCCACTAGTTATACTGACTACACCAGTGATGGCATTGATAGTACTTGTTTTACCTGCACCATTTGCACCGAGGAGCCCAAAGAATTGTCCACGAGGAATAGTTAGATTCATATCATCTATGACTATTTTGTTTCCTCTTTTTTTGTCGTTGTACTTTTTGCTAAAACTTTTTATTTCTATTGCTGGCATGATTATTTTTATTATTTTATGTTATCATTATACTACAATTATGAAAAAGAGTATAAACACAAACAAAAGAGAACAGAACTTTCAAAAGTATGATGGATTTACTTTGATAAAAGATAGGCTTATTATGAGTGTATTTGATTTTATACCTTTTGGTTTTACTCCAAATCATGTAACCATGCTCAGACTACTAATGATACCTTTTGTCATGTACTTCATAGTTATCGGTGATATCAAAATCGCCTTTACACTATTTATCATAGCAGCCTTTACTGATGCTCTTGATGGTGCTATGGCGAGGAGAAGAGATCAGATAACTGAGTGGGGTAAACTCTTTGACCCGATAGCTGATAAGATATTGATAACCACTGTTTCAGTATTAATGTTAACTCAGTACATCAACAATCTTTTCACTTTGACAATCATAGTACTAGAATCATTACTGATACTGGGAGCTTATATACAAAACAAAAAGACAAAGCATAATATACAAGCCAACTGGGCTGGTAAACTAAAAATGTTCCTCCAATGTTCAGCTATAGCCTTCATATTCATATTTTCTTTGACTGGAAATATTCTCTTTAAAGACCTCTGTGTTTATACACTTTCTGCCTCATTTATCTTTGCTATAGTTTCATTACTATATTATAAAAGTATTTAAAAAACATTTTATAGTCTATTCATTGTGATATGGGACATTTGCAAGAATGGTATGCGCTCTGTATAGTTGCTCTAGTAACATGACACGAGCCAAAGCATGAGGCCAAACCATCTTGCCTAGCGAGAGAGTGAAATTTGCTCTAGATTTTAATTCATCCCCCACTCCATATGCTCCACCTATGATTATCACGAGCCTCTTCACACTGTCATTCATACGCATCTCTAGCATCTCAGCGAAACCAACGCTATCTATCTGACTACCGAACTCATCCATAACTATCACATAGTCATGAAGTTTTAATTTACCCATCATCTTTTCGGTTTCGGTTTTGATGTCACTATGTAGTATGATGTCTATTTCTAAATCTGCATATTTTGATAAGCGTTTTATATACTCACTCTCAGCCTCTCCATAGAGGTTTGATTTTTTGCTGACACAAAGAATAGAAATTTTCATAAACTAGATCATTTTGAAACTGAGCTCAAAATAATTAACATTGAAATACATAAGTATGAGAAGTATTATCAACAGTAAAACAGCGTAGGCGATGTGTTTTGGATGCTGTCTCTTGATCTCTACGAATACCATGAGTAATGTGGCGATAAATATAAAACTAAATAGTAAAACAAAAGCCATGTTGATATACTTTGGACCATAAAATATTGCCTTGTCTGTGATATCTGATTCAGGTTTATAAGCTTCGACAAGGTTTATGTTTTTAAATGTAGCTACTGGCGAAGTGGTTGTGGCCTCACCTTTTACTTCAGTTATTTCTGTTTTTGGAGGTTCTGATTCTGACACCACTTTTGCTACGACTTGTGTCGGCTTTATTTCTTCTGCTTTGGCGATTATTTTTGGAGATGGAGACACCTCTTCTTCATCAACTCCAGAGAGTGGAGTACCGAACATTTGAACTACGAATATAGTTTCATTACCTTTGTAAACTCCGTCTTCTGCTGAGATACCTATCTCTTCATATCTAGAGTTCATGATATTTGCCTTGTGAGTAGGAGAATTTAACCAAGCCTGATCCACACTCTCAGAATCAAAATAATTCACTGCGAGATTCTCACCCGCATATACAAAAGAATAGCCAGCCTTTTCAAACCAATGCCAAGGGGTAACTCCAGACGGACTTTCATGAGCAAAGTAATTGTTCTCCACCATATCTCTTGCTTTTAATAGTGAAGAGTTGTCTAGTAAACTATTGTGCTTTAGCGGATTTAGTCCAGCTTCTAATCTATTCTGATTTGTCAGATCTATGAGTACGCTAACTATAACTCGCTTACCAAAATCCGTCGCTTTGGCCACATATGCGCTACCTGCAGAAAGCGAGAACAATACCAAAGAAACCGATATTAATATAGCAACCGACACCTCTCGAAAGAAGTGTGGTTTGTATTCATTGTGCTCATGTGGTATGAACAAATGCTTTAGATGATGAGTAACTTTTTTGTGTACTTCCTTCATCTTTATATTATAGCACTTTATATTAACAAGACTAGTTAATATCTGCTTTAGACATAGGAACTAGCTTTGCTGGTATAGGAAGCTTGAGATCTGGACACATGATATTGTTGATTTCTGTCTTTGTCGTTAAGTACAAGATTCCTGTAGGCAATGATATCTTCCAAGGAGAAAGGATGTTAGCTGAGTGTTTAACTTGGAATTTCTTCAAAGCATTTTCAGTTTTTAGATCAAATATCCCTGTCTCAGAAATACCAGATTTCATATAGTCATTTAGGAATTTTTGTAATTTCTGAACAGAAACCACATCATTTTTAGCACCTCTACGCAAAAATTTATCTGAGTATATACCACAAGAAGCCGAGGCTCCGAGTACTTCTCCCTGAGGAACTGAAGCAGGTGTCGTAACTACTGGAGCAGATACTGGTGCTGACCATCCTCCACTAGAAAATGAAGGTGCTATAGGTGTTACTGTAGGAGCAACTACATTTATCGCTCTAGTTATACTAACAGATGATTCACTGTAGTCATAACAGGTATAAATCAAAACATATTCACCGACTGTACTAGTGCTAAATTCACCGCTGATACTGTAGTTAAGATTCCCTTCTGCTTCTGCATCAGTACAAACAGCACCATCTTCTATATATTCAGTACCTTGTACTAGATTGATAGTTGATGCGCCGTTTAGAACTATCACAGGCATATCATTCACAGAGTTTACTGTGATAGATACTGTCGCTATATTACTAACAGCAGACCCATCAGTTGCTGTGAAGGTAAAAGAGTCAGAACCATAGTAATTTAGATTTGGTGTGTATGTTACTACTCCAGTACTTGTACTGATATATGACAGTGTCCCATGTGCTGGATTACCGATAGCATAAGTCAGTGCTTGAGCAGGTAAATCAGCATCAGTAGCAGATAGAGTCAGAGTGACTGCTGTATCTTCATTAGTCGTTGTAGCCTGACTGTTAGCAACAGGAGTACGATTAACATCGCTAACAGTGATGACTATAGTCTCTGTATCAGTTAAGGTTCCATCTGTCACTGTGAAGGTTACATTATAAGTTCCTGCTTGATCAAATGCTGGTGTCCATGAGAAAGTTCTAGTTTCTGTGTCAAAACTAGCTCCTGCTGGTAATACTGTAGCAGAGTAAGAGAGCTCCCCTCCATCAGGATCAGAGGCTGTGATAGTAAATGTAGTAGTAGCACCTTCGCCCACGGTTTTGTCTCCGATAGTTGCGAGCTCTGGGGCACGATTAACATTTCCGATAGTTATAGGAACTATTTCTGAGTCAGAAAGAAGTCCGTCTGTAACTGTGAAGGTTACATTATAAGTTCCTGCTTGATCAAATGCTGGTGTCCATGAGAAAGTTCTTGTCCCTGTATCAAAACTAGCTCCTGCTGGTAATCCTGTAGCAGAGTAAGAGAGGGTTTGAGTAGGAACATCGACGTCAGATCCTGATATAGTAAAAGTAGTCGTCGCATCTTCTGTTCCTATCTTATTACCGATAGTAGCTAGTACTGGGGCTAGATTTACTTCTGTTAAATGTACAGTTATGCTTTTCACGGTTGATAAAGTTCCATCAGAGATAACTACATTAAATGTATAGTCAGCAGGACCTTGCTCTTCAGTAGGAGTCCAAGTGAATACTCCTGTACTAGAGTTGATAGATGCTCCTGTAGGAACTGTGCCTGTGAGAGAGTATGAAAGAGGTGAAGATTCGACGTCATTACCCGTAGCGGTGAAAGTAAATGCTGCGAGCTCTGGGATAGTGTACTCTGAAGCGACTCCAGTTAGTACTGGGGCATCATTTATGGCATTTACCGTGATACTAACTGTGGCAGTGTTACTGTATCCTATACCGTCATATACTTTGTAAGTAAATGAGTCAGAACCATTATAATTTAAAGCTGGAGTATAAGTCACCTCCCCTGTAGCAGAGTTTAAGAGTGATAGAGTTCCATGTGTAGGGTTGGCAACTATACCATATGTAAGAGTATTTACTGGTATGTCAGAGTCAGTAGCAGTCATAGTAACTACTACTGATATGTCTTCATTTGTAGATAGAGTTTTGTTCGCTGCTACAGGAAGAGTGTTCAAAGGGACAATCACTATAGAAGTCGAAAAAGTGGCAGCAGCTGAACCTTCACTTCCACTAAAAGATGAGTGATGAACTTTCACACAAACAGAATATGTCCCTGGAGTTGGGAATGTATGAGATGTACTCCAAGTAGCATTTGTAAATGTACCATTATTGCCTCCTACAAAAGTTATACTAGTAAAAGGAAACGCAATAGCACTACCTGCAGAACATGCACCAGTCCAATCTACAGATATATTTTGCTGGGAGCTTGGTCCAGTGTAAGTATTTGCACTAGCTGTACCTGACAAAGTAACTGTTGTACCAGAAACAGAAGATGATCCTGTTATCGTGTAATTTGAACTTGAGATTTGGGCTGCGTATACCGTAGCTGTTATAGATGCTCCGATAATAAAAGTTAAGAGTGATAAAATTGTTTTGTAAGAAGTTTTTTTCATAAATATAAAGATTAAGATAAATAATAATTTAATAAATATTAATAATTGTAGAACTTTAAATAATAATGCTAGTACCAACTACTATATATAGTATACCCTTACTAGTAATATCCTCAGTCTATACCTTAATCAAATAGTTGTCAACATATAATGAGAATAAGAAAAATCAGTGATTTTCATCACTGATTTTTCTTATTTTTGCGCAGATGGCGGGACTCGAACCCGTAACCTCCCGCGTGACAGGCGGGTGCTCTAACCAGTTGAGCTACATCTGCTAATGTATGATATAATAACACAAATCTTAACAAAATACAAAAATTAAAATATATCAATATCGCATGCAGAAGAAAATAAATATCAAAAAGTTCCTTATCAATACCAAGAGTCACGAAGTTCTCTGTAGCTTTTTTAAAAATTACGAGCTAGGAGAGGTGCCTTTTGTGCCTGAGACCAGTAGTCCAAAAGATAGAGGGAGTATTTTGATAGAATATTTTAAAAACATAGAGGATATAGACAAGAAAAAGTCTGTAGCCAAAGATATAGGAGACATAGCTACACTTTGCACTATAGACGGAGCAAAGATACTCGAAAATATCTTCAAGGATAGTGGAAATCTAGAACTGATCATGTCTGAGTCTTTGCATGATATAGCTATCAGTTACTTTTTGAATGATAACAAACTGTTCCTAGAGGCTAAGAAAGTATATGAGGCATATACCAAGACTGGCTGGCAAAGATATCCGGCAGAAAAGAAAGAGGTGAAGAATCTGGACGAAGTGAGCAAAAATCTTAAAGATGTATTCAAAAATATATTGACCAATCAAAATAGTAAAGCTGAAAATGGTGAAGAAGAGACCTCCATCTCTGTGCAGACAACAAAATTTGAAGATCTGTATATCACCAACATCAGTGATGAAGATGTGAATATTTATCTAGTATACATGCCAGATCACGGTGAAGTACTGGTCAAAGCCAAAGGCAAAAAAGAAACTCTATACGAATACGCTGAGACATACATGAGAAATATGACTGGAGAGAGTATCGAGAACAAAGTCATCGCTTATGATGTTTCTAGATTTCTCGACTTGCAAAATGAAGACAATATACTCGCTCCACTAGGTAACTTTACTGGGGTCCGAAGCTTTCATATGAAGAACATAGAGCTGGCAAACAATAACCTGAAACAAAAGATAAAACTATCTTTCCCTGCTCTATCAGAAAAGCCTGGGTGCGGACAGATGTGGGAGATGCTAAATGAACTAAAACTAAAAGACAGGCTAGAGACTTTTCAAATACTAAAAGTGAATATCATGTTTTCACTTTTTGACGAGAACAACACTGACAGTAAGATAAATGTGAATCTAGCACTGAGTGCCAGCGCCTCAAATCTAAATATCATAAACAAAAGACATCGCACAGTAGACGAGATGTTAAAGGCAGCATTGGTAAATATAGGGTTCGTAGATATCAGTACTGACAAAGAATAGTTTTTTAAAATAAAAATTAGAAACCAGGGAAATAGTCTGTGTGGATTTTTGAATTTGAAACTCTGAGAGAAAGCAAAAGAGTTTTGCAATACTCAACCATCCCCCCTGGTCCAGATATATAAATATCTCTCCCTTTAAATTCACCAACCTCATCTTCTAACATCTCTTTTGTTATTGGCTCTGTTATTTTTATGGTTTTGAGGTTAATTTTATATTTTGCTTCTTCAAATATCTCATCATATACAAAGCTATTTTCATCCCTACAGGAGTAGATGAGAACAATATCTCTCTTCTCACCTCTATCACACAAATACTGTATCATGCTTCTAAATGGAGTGATACCTATACCTCCAGCGATGAAGAGCAACTTCTCGTCTGTACTTTTTGGTAAAGTGAAATCTCCAGCTAGTGAGGAAGCAGATATTGTATCGCCATTTTTCATGTCTAACAATGCCTTTTTGAAGCTGCTGCCGTTCTCACTAACTCTGATAGATAATTTTAGATTTTCTTCTGTTGGAGATGATGCTACGGTAAAATATCTTCTATTACCTCTACTATCAGCATTTACATGTGGTAAAGTCCACTCTAGATATTGACCAGCAGTAAAGATCAATTTCTCACTTTGTTTAAAAGTAAATTCAAATATATCTTTTGTTAATTCTTTTTTATCGATGAGTGAGAGGATCACTCTTTGTTTACTGCTGACAATAAAAGCATAGATATTTCCTAGTATGAGCGCAAGCTCTGGACTACTGTGTAGTAACCCAAAATTAAACTGAGCTCCATACAAAATACCGACTATTGCTCCGTAGATGATTTGTAAATTTCTTGTTGGTGGAGTTGTTAACGGCTCTATCAACATGAAAAGAGCAAAAAATATAATAGGACCAGATACGATATTTTGTTTTAAAATCTGAAGTATATCAAAATCAACTCCTCCTTGATTCATAAAGGTAAAAAATAAAATAGAGATGATGGCAAATATAAAAAATGAGATAACTTCTCTTGATCTGTGTATTTTCCTAACTATCAAAAATCCCAATATAACTATCACAGGCAAAAGATAAGCCGTAGCTACCCACCAATAGGCTATTGCAAAGTCAGCTACAAAATAAGAGAGTAAACCTGAAAAAACTAAAGCAATAGCTGCTGGGTTAAAAATGTGTTTTTTGCTATAAACAAAAATGTATTTTGAAAGCATGGCAACAGCGCTCACAACCACCACTGCCATACACTCTAAAAAGCTAGAAAAAAATGATAGTGGCATCAAAATAAAAAATAATATCAAAGCTGTTATGAACCAAGACTCGGAATTTGTGAGGGCCTTTGAGATCTTTGAGAAAATTTTATTTGAAACGAAACAAGTCGCAGATATAGTGATAAAAGATAACAAAAGTCCTGTACCTTCATAAGATAAAAGTCCTGAGAAACCAAGTATCAGTGAGTAAAGAAAAGTTAGCAATAGCCCATACAAAGTTAACTTGTACATAGTGATATTATTCAAAAAATTATCTATTGTTTTCATGTCTATGCAAAAAATTCTCCTTCAAAATTTTTTGAGTACTCTAAGGAGAAATCTTCATATACTATAGCATATTCAAATTCAAAATGCTCCTTCAAAATCTGTGGAGAAACAAAAAACAAACAAGTTGTCATCGCATCAGCTATGATAGTCTTATCTGCTGTAGCCCATACAGCCAATATTTCTTTTGGAGATATCAACGTCTCTGGGTTTATGATGTGATTGTACTCACCCCAAGATCTTCTAGCTCCAGAAGATCCACATATACTTTTATTTTGAAGTTTAAAAACTCCGAGAACCTGAGTGACATCAACAGGATTCTCCAAACCAATATTTAATGCTTCTCCACTCTCAGATCTGTGTCTGATATCACCACCAGCATCTACACAATATGATTTTATATTATTCTGCTCCAAGATCTCTCCCACAATATCTATGATATATCCCTTTCCTATAGCTCCGAAATCTAAAATAGATTTTTCTTTTACAGTTAAAAAAGGGTGCTGGTAGACGAAAACTTCATCCATACTTTTAACTTTAGTAATTTCTTTTTTCTCAAATGTATAATCTCTGTCATATCCGACATCACTCAAAAGATTTCCGACAAGAGGTGTGACTAATCCTAGAGAAATCTCATACAGATTTTGATACATATCAAAGAGAATTTTCGCATCCTCTGGGAATTCATAAACACCTTCTTTTTGGGATATTTTATAAAATAAAGAGTCTTTTCTGAATCTAGAGTAGGTAATCTCAAACTCTTCTACTCTATTCTTGATAATACCAAAAATTGCAGATTTTTTATCATCTGCAATTTCTTCTAGCATATCTATTTGCCAATGTGTCCCTATGGCATCGAAGACAAACTCAGCACCTTTCATAAAAACTAAGCGTTTTGATCAGCCAAAACTTTTATCTTCTCTATCGCATCATTGAAACCTTTTGTGGTTAGAGATGCACCAGAAACTTTATCGAGATTAACATCGTCAATACTTTTCCCAACTACCAAAGCCTTAAACCCTTTCTGAAAACCATCTTGCATTTTTGTAGAGATAGGATTTGTCGCCAAAGGTGTCATGACTGCGTTTATTATTATATTGTTTGCAAGCTCGATCTGAAGACCAAAACTCTCTGCTCCAGCAGGAGAAATATAAGAAGCTGTGACACTATAAGAACCATTTTTGTATCCTGGTAATTTCCCAGTATTCGAAGGAGTCGTAGTGTTGTTATTGTTTTGTACTACAGGAACTTGGACAGCAACATTCATGCTGTTTTTCCTACACATATAAGCTCCAGTTATTACTAGTAAAAGAACTACTAATATAGCAGTGTAGATTATTTTTGTTTTTGAATTATTTTCCATATTTCTATATTATAGCACAAATTATTTTATAAAAATCTCACTATCTACAGAGTCTAAATATTGTGTCGATGGGTGGGATCGAACCACCGACCTTAGCTTTATGAGTGCTATGCTCTAACCAACTGAGCTACATCGACATGTTTGACATTATACTATAAAATACCAACTATTTCAATAAGAAAATCTCACAGATATCTGTGAGATTTTCTTTACTTGTTGCGGAGGGACGAATCGAACGTCCGCCTGGAGGTTATGAGCCTCCCGAGCTACCTCTACTCTACCCCGCGATGTGTATAGATTATACCACATTTTTAAATTACATTCAAGTCTATAAAGACATTTTGATAAAGATTATATATCCTCTTAGCCTCTCTTTCGGTTAAGTGAAAATTAACTCCTTCATGGGCTATCCTATTTCTCACTTTATGAGCCTCCCAAGCGTCACCAATAGTCTTAAAATTCGCAGAGACGAGCATCTCACCTATATCTTTACCCATATAGCCTCGTGCGCGTAGAACGCTCGCCAGCATGTTATCTGCCTCAAGAAGTCCTATGCGCCACATAGACTCATGACTATCTGACATATAACTCTCTACTATAGCCCACTTCGGATGTGCTATATATTCATCTGCAGTTGGTACATGCTCTATATGAAATAGCTCAACTTCAGCATCTACCAGCTCTGCCCCCTCACTATCATAAGAAACCTTTTCTACTGGCTTTTTGTTTTTTGGATTATAAAAATGTTTACTCATCCAGTATTCAAATCCTATAGAGTGATGATAGAGATGATAGTAATGATTAATAGCATCGCTAAACACCCAGTACCAACGTAAAAGTATAAAGATAAATACAGGTAAAGTAAATATAGAGAGTACTGAGATAACATCAGCAAAAAACCCTAAGAAACCATTTTGTATATGCAGGTGCAGTCCATCAGTACTAGCGAGAGCTGAAGCAGCTCCAGCTTTTGCTTGATTGTGAGCATCCATGGGATATGAGTCAAGACCGTCATCTATACCATCTCCGTCACTGTCATAGTTGCCAGGATTAGTGCCAAGCAACTTTTCAAATCTATCTCCAACCCCATCTCCATCAGAGTCAACATCTGTATCACTCACACTCTTCTCATTAACGAGAGGAAAAGCGTCTCTACCATCCATAACCCCATCTCCATCAGAGTCTATTTTTAGTGGATCTGTACCTCTATATATCTCTTCCCCGTCCAGCAGTCCATCATGATCACTGTCTGGATTTAGTCTGTCCATCCCCTCATGTTTATCCTCATATCCATCAGGAACTCCATCCCCATCAGTATCCCGAGGTGATATACCAAAATAGCTACGCAGTCTATCTCCCCATGACATATCCACACTGAACAGCTCTTTCATATTTGCTGAAGAGAAGTTATTTGGGTCATTTGGATATTTGTCACTGAGATTTGGTATCCCGTCTCCATCAGTATCGAGTCCAGAGTTAAATCCTAGCTTTGATAGTAGTGAGCTCCAGATAGAGCCAACAGTGGTATTCTCAGTAGAACTATCTGTTAGTACACTATCACTAGAGTTTAGTGTATTGGCGCTACTGGTAGCATCAGCTAACCAGCCTCTATCACGCAGTCCCTCCCACTCATAATCCTGTACATCAGCTAGATACTGGACCTTATCCATGCCTAGTAAATAAAAGTAAAAACCATACTTGATAGAAAGCATCAGATCATACACTCTGTTAAAAAGAAAGTCTAAATTGAATGAATACACTTGTGATTTTATTATATCATTTCCACTCTCTTGGCGTATGTGAATAGCGTGTCCTCTCTGTTGTTGTCTGCTGTGAACTGAACACCAAATGGCAGCTCGGCGTCACCCTCTTTTATCGTGCCACCAGGAACTGAGATAGCTGGATTACCTGTCATGTTAGCAGTAACTGAGAATATATCTGCGAGATACATGGCGATAGGGTCACTCTTCTCACCAAATTTCCACGGCAGTATCGGACTCATCGGAGTCATGATAACATCCACAGTCTCAAAAGTTTTCGCAAAGGCTCTGCGGAGAATATTTCGGAGCTCCATAGCCTTATTGTAATATGCATCATGATATCCGCTACTGAGTACGTATGTTCCTAGTAGTATTCTGCGTCTCAC
>JAYVLF010000042.1:0-8111 GCA_043759615.1 Minisyncoccota bacterium
TTGCTGATGCATTAAGAAAATTAAATTTTAAATATCAAAAGATGGTTACTGGTGAGTATATGGCTAAGAATTTTGAAAGCTTGATCGGTAAAGAATACAAAAATCCATCTAGTATGAGAATAGATGCTCCAGAGTATTTCTCTTGTTCATCACTCGTCTCCTATCTCTTCAGGGGCGTCTGGATGCCTAGTCTGTCGATAGATAAATATGTTTTCGGCAAGAAGATAACGGAAGAGAGTCTGACTTTTGGGGATCTTGTATTTGCTAATACTGGAGAAGGTTTGATAAGATATGAGTCGATAGAGTTCATGCGAGGAACAAAAGTTCCTGCTGGTATTGATCATGTTGGTATTTATATCGGAGAGGATAAGGTTCTTCACGCCACAAAAAGAACGGGTAAAGTAGTTTTAGAATCTTTAACTGAATTTAAACTAGGTAGAACTATTACTGGTTATGTGAGGGTCGCAGAAGATCTAAGTGCGGAAAGATTTTTGATAGAGATCCCATCTGAGAGACTTGATTTACGCATAAAAGAAGATCTGGTAGAGGAGATCGGAAGGATAATAGGATATGATAAACTGACTCCAATTCTTCCAAATATTAATAGAGATGGGCTAATAAATAAAAAGTTATATTATCAGAATATAGTTAGAAACATACTTTCTTCTTATGGATTTAGTGAAGTTATAAATTACTCTTTCACTAAAGCTGGAGAAGTGACTCTAGTAAAAGCTGCTAGCGACAAGAATAAATTACGTACTAATTTAACTGATGGATTGGTGGAGTCTATAAATAAAAATGTACATAACATGTCTCTTCTTGATATGGACTCAGTGAAAGTTTTTGAATTTGGAAATTGTTTTACTTCTGCTTACGAGTGGACAGCTCTAGCCATAGGAGTTGATGATGGCAAAAAGAAGAGTAATTTCTCCGAAGAGTCAGATCTGATACTGAGTGAGATCAAGAGAACTCTCAGACTAGAAAAGTTGGAGTATGAAAAGAAAAGCACAAAGCCACTAGTTGCTGAGATGTCTTTCGATGAGATGATATCTATGCTAGATGATAATATAAATGACGTATATCTAGACAAGAATCTTCACAGAGGAATAAAATATAAGTCATTTAGTATGATGCCATTTATAGTGCGTGATATAGCATTTTGGGCGACTGAAGTGATAGTGGCAACTGACATAGAAAAATCTATAAGAGACGCTGCTGGAGATCTTTGTGTCAGTATCAAGAAGTTTGACGAGTTCAAAAAGGATGATAAAGTCAGTTTAGGCTATAGACTAGTATATCAAGATAGGGATAGAACCCTGACTGACGAAGAGGTGAACGCCTACGCTGAGAATGTTTATAAAAAATTAAAAGACCTCGGTTGTGAGATCAGGTAATTTTATGCAAAATCATAAACTTTCTGTACCATACCACTCACAATTCCTAGAGGTCTCAGAAAGCTTTTGGAATATACGCAGTTGTGGTGGCTCATGCATAAAGATGATTTTAGACTATCAGAAAATCGAGTCACCAAATATATTAGACATCATGAAGCTAGCTGAAGCTGAAGGTGGATATGATATGAAGAATGGTTTTGTTCATGACTGGGCGGTTGGATATATGCAAAAGAATAATCTTAATAGCTACAGGAAAGAAACTGTAAACGAAGAAGAGAAAGAGGGTTTACTCGCGGAGATGTTTATAAGTATCAGGAAAGAAAATCCAGTTATGGTTAGTGTCGAAAAGAGGGTGTTGGAGCAGAAAAAATATCATTTGATACTCGTAGTTGGATATGAATATGAAAACGTGGATGACATGCATCATATAAAAAACGTGATATATCATGATCCAGAAAGCACAGATAAAGATAGGGGTGAATATAGGGTTTGTGATGTGGAAACTTTCATGAAATCTTGGAGAGGTAAAGCGATTTTTGTTAGTAAATAGGAGGGTTTTCATTTTTAAATATTTATAAAATCATGTTATAATATCTATTATGACTCAAAATGGTTACAAGAAAATACATTGCATAGGCGTAGGAGGGATAGGCCTCTCAGCTCTTGCTAGGTATTATAACTATCATGGAGTGTCTGTCAGCGGTAGTGATAGCAATGAGACAGATCTAGTAAAAACTTTGAGAAAAGAAAATATAAAAGTTTTTTCTGACGGTCACAATGAGGAAAATCTTCCTGATGATGTTGATTTGGTTATATACACCATAGCCATAGCTAGCGACAATCCAGAGCTTGTAAAAGCTCACAAGTTAAATACTAAAGTCATGACATATCCAGAGGCTCTGGGAGAACTTACAAAAAGTAAAACTACTATTTGTATTTCTGGTACACATGGCAAGACCACCACCACAGCCATGCTTTATAAAGTTTTTGTGGCTTGCGGAGTCAGTCCCACAGTTATAGTCGGATCATTGGTAAAAGATGATAAAGAAAACTTTACGAACTTTATCTCTGGAAGTAGCGAGTATCTTATCATAGAGAGTTGTGAATATAGGAGAAGTTTCCTGAACTATACCCCGGCCCATATTATAGTTACTAACATAGAAGCGGATCACTTGGACTATTACAAAGATATAGAAGATATAAAACTTGCTTTTCAGGAGTTTGTAAACAAAATGGAAAATGGTAGCAAGCTTTCATATCTAGCTATACATGACGAAGAGAAATATTTAAATGCAAAAGACAATGTCAAAAAGATTTTGGTAGATCAGATAGAGATGGTAACTATAGATTTGTCTGTCCCCGGTATACACAATAGGAAAAATGCTCAGCTGGTTATAGGTTTGGCTAACGCGCTAGGTTTTGACAGTGCAGACATCAGAATCGGACTCAAAAGCTTTACCGGGACGTGGAGAAGACAAGAGTACAAAGGGGAATTTTATGGAGCAACATTTTATGATGACTATGCCCATCACCCTAGTGAAATCAAAGCTACTCTCCAGGCCTTTCGTGAGAAATTTCCAAACAAAAAAATCATCTGCTGTTTTCAGCCACATCTATACAGTAGAACCAAGTCTCTATTTCAAGATTTTGTAAATTCATTTTCTGATGCAGATCAGGTTATACTTCTACCTATATATGCAGCCAGAGAAAATTATGATCCGTCTATAAACAGTGAGATGCTCAGTAGAGAAATAGAAAACATAAACAAAAAGTCTACAGTCTTGCAAAATGTGGAGGATCTGTATTCATATATGCAAATACATGCAAACAAAAATACTATATTCATAACTCTCGGAGCAGGTGATATATACAAAGTTTATGAATATCTCATATAGGCAATATTTTGAAGGGAGACGTGTGACTAAGCAAGGTTTTGGTGTGCTCGGTAGAGGGTTCGGTGTGGTCAAGTTTCTTTTAGACTCAGGCTCAGACATAATCGTCACAGATATGAAACCAAGAGAGTATTTTGAAAAACAGATAGAAGAGATAGAAGTTTATAAAAGAGAAAATAATTTACAAAATAAAATAGAATGGGTTTTTGGGGAGCATAGAATGCAAGATTTTGAAAAAGAGAATTGTGACTTTGTGATACAGGCTAGTGGGGTGCCAAAGGATAATATTTATCTAGCACACGCAAAAGAAAATAGTCTAAAAGTTTATCAAGAAGGTAGTCTTTTTGCTGAAATAGTAAAAGATAAGATAAAAATAATAGGAGTAACTGGGACAAGAGGTAAAACTACCACTACATTTTTAATTTATGAAATATTAAAAAATTATTTTGGAACTCCAAATGTTCATTTGGGTGGAAATGTGCAAGGGGTCGCTACTTTGGAACTGTTAAAAAAAATAAAGCAGGGAGACTATGTGATCATGGAGATGGATTCATGGCTACTCCAAGGTTTCGCTGATATTAAATTCTCACCACATATAGCAGTCTTTACGAACTTTATGCCAGATCATATGAATTATTATAAAAATAATATGGATGAATATTTCCTAGATAAATCAGCGATATTCTCTTATCAAACATCTAAAGACTTACTTATCACACATGAAAAGATGAGAGATAGAGTTGAGAGCTCGGAGAGTGCTGGTGAGAAGATTTTTGTTAGCGATGAAGAGGTAGATGAAGATAAAGTTAAATATGATAGCGAGATCCTAGGCGAGCACAATAGATACTATATAACTTTAGCAAAACATGTAGCAGAAAATCTCTCCATCACAAATGAAAGCTTTCTAGATAGTGTGAGAGACTTTTCAGGTGTAGCTGGTAGGTTAGAGATGATAAGAGAGATAGGTGGGGTGAAGTATATAAATGACACCACTGCGACTACCGGTGAAGCGAGCAGTGTAGCGCTGGATACTTTCAAAGAAAAAAGTATCATACTCATCTCTGGCGGTAGAGATAAGGAGCTGAATCTCAGTAACTATGCAAGTAAAGTTATAGACTTCAAAAATAAAAATATAATCAAGAAAGTAATTTTGCTAAATGATGATACCACCACCGGCACGCATAAATTATTAGAGATATTTGATAAACATAACTTCTCTGACTTTGTTTTGGTTGGTAGTATAGAAGATGGGGTCGGTTTAGCAAAAGAAAATGGAGTTGTGAATGATGTAGTTTTGTTTACTCCTGCTTTTGCTTCATTTGGTATGTTTCAAAATGAGTATGATAGAGGTGAAAGGTATGACATAGCAGTGAAAAGTTTGAAATAAAAAACACCCAGAGCGTGGGTGTTTTAGGTCTCATATAGTTCTTTAACTTTTATATATCCACTTACTATTGCTAAACCTTTACGAGATTTTCGAATAGCACGCCCCATTCTGATTTCTAAAATGGACTCCTTCTCTGACTCAGAAGATAGAACCATCACCACCTCCAGCTTTTCTATGATCAGTAAAAATATACCTTGAGCCCTTCTAAGCTCTCTTGGTAGCGTTTGCCATTTTTCTGACTCTATTGTTTTGAATAGAGGTTTTAGCTCATCATTTAGTGTTCGTATCTCTTTAGATAATTCAGCTATTTGCTCTACTCTTTTATTAACTGTTTCTGTGTCCATTTTGGACCTCCTTTTAGAATTCTCACTCATTCTACAACTATTTTATGGTTTTGTAAAGAAGATATTTACGGTCAAAATATGGTATAATATACCTAACAAAATACACAAATATGGCAGTAGAAAAAGCAATCAAAAAAGAAAAGAAAAGCTCATACGGAGCAGACTCCATACAAGTGCTAGAAGGGCTAGAGCCGGTACGCAAGCGCCCAGGTATGTATATAGGTAGTACGGGACCATCCGGTTTACAACATCTCATCACTGAGATTTTTGACAACTCTCGTGACGAAGCTATGAATGGTTTTGCTGATCGTGTAGAGGTTGCCTTGCTTCCTGGTAATCAGGTTCGTGTCGTTGACAATGGTCGTGGTATCCCTGTAGATATCCATCCAAAGATGAAGGTATCTGCACTCGAGGTGGTTATGACCACTCTTCACGGTGGAGGAAAATTTGATAATGAAAATGATGAGAGTGGTTACAAAGTTTCTGGTGGTCTTCATGGCGTAGGAGCCTCAGTAGTGAATGCTCTGTCTGTATATTGTGGAGTAGAGGTGCACAAAGAGGGTGGGCTATACAAACAAGAGTATAGTATCGGTGTGCCAAAGTACAAAGTAAAACAAATAGGCAAGACAAAATTTAATGGCACCATAGTAACCTTTCAACCAGATCCGATAATTTTTAAAGAAGGTACTGATTTTAATCTGGACACCATCGTCTCACATCTTAGACAGCAAGCATACCTAGTAAAAGGTCTAGAGATTAACATCATAGACGCGCGTGACTACAAAGGTAAACTTGACCTAGAAGGCAAAACCTATCTTCGTGATGTTGGGATAGAGTCACCGAGCACTAGTTTCTATTTTGAGGGTGGACTAAAGAGTCTTGTTAAGCATTATAATATGCTGACAAAGCCAGTACACAAAAATGTTTTCTATGTGGACAAATCTGAGGCAAATGTAGGAGTAGAGATCGCTCTCCAGTATACTGACGAGATGAACACCAAGATGGTGGCCTTTGCAAATAATATCCATACTGCTGATGGCGGTACACATGTGACAGGATTTAAAACTGCTCTGACTCGTCTGATAAATAATTATGCTCGTAAAAATAACCTGATCAAAGAGAAAGATGAGAACCTGAGTGGTGACGATGTGCTCGAGGGATTAACTGCGGTAGTCTCTGTTAAGCTTCGTGAGATTCAGTTCGAAGGTCAGACAAAAGGCAAGCTCGGAAGTGTAGAGGCGACAAGCACAGTGTCTGCAGTATTCTCTGAGGCATTTTCTACTTTCCTAGAAGAGAATCCAGATGACGCCAAAGAGATAGTCGGCAAAGGGCAACTTGCTCTTCGTGCCCGTAAAGCAGCAAAGGCTGCAAAGGACTCAGTACTACGTAAGGGGATACTCGACGGTATGCGACTTCCAGGAAAGTTGGCTGATTGCCAGTCGACAGACGCGAGTGAAAGTGAGTTATTCATAGTGGAGGGGGACTCTGCGGGAGGGTCGGCAAAGATGGGACGTGACAGACGTACACAGGCTATACTTCCTCTCAGAGGTAAGATACTAAATGTCGAGCGTGCAAGACTTGATCGCATGTTAGGGTCTGAGCAGATAAAAAATCTTGTGCTCGCTATGGGTGCAGCTATAGGAGACACGTTCGACCTTTCAAAACTTCGCTATCATAAACTTATCATCGCGACGGATGCGGATGTTGACGGTTCACATATACGTACATTACTCCTAACTTTCTTTTATCGTTACTATAGACCTATACTAGACGCTGGACATATATATATCGCTATGCCACCACTTTACAAAGTCTCACGTGGAAAAGAGGTACACTATGCTTTTACTGATCAAGAAAAAGACGCGATAGTTGGCAATGCTGAAGTGGCCGAAGAGGGAGATGACTTTAGTGGTGACGACGCGAAAGATGAGGAAGAGGTAGAGGAGGAGACTACAAGCAAAAAATCTGCAAAGAAAGTTGTCGCAGTTAAGAAGTGGCGTATACAGAGATACAAAGGTCTCGGAGAGATGAACCCAGAAGAACTAAAAGAGACGACTATGGATCCAAATAACAGAACCATGAAGCAGGTCAGCGCACTAGAGGCGGAGGAAGCTGATAAGATATTTGAGATGTTGATGGGTAGTGAAGTAGGAGCCAGAAAATCATTTATCCAAACTTACGCTCACTTGGCTGATCTTGATATTTAGTATGCAAAAAAATAAAACGGATTGGGGTGGGGTAGCGAGTTGGTACCATGAACATCTTAGTGGTGAGGATACTTACCATGCGAAAGTCGTAGCACCAAATCTCCTGCGTCTAGTTGGCGAAGTCAAAAATAGAAAGATACTGGACGTCGCTTGCGGTCAAGGATACTTTTCAGAAATGCTAAACAAAGCAGGGGCATCAGTTACAGCTTTTGATATGGGTGAGAACTTGATAAAGATAGCAAAGGCAAATGATAGTAAGGTGAATTATTTCGTATCTGATGCAGAAGACTTTTTGAAAGATGTAACAGAGAAAAATTTTGATGTAGTTATCTGTGTGCTCGCTATACAAAATATCGAGAATATAAAAAAGGTATTTGAAAATGTAAAAGATACCATAAAAGATGGGGGAAAGTTTTATCTTGTGATAAATCATCCAAGTTTCCGTATACCGAAAAGTTCTGCTTGGGGTGAGGATATGAAGGAGAAAGTTCAATACAGAAGAATAGATAAATATATGAGCGAAGAAAAAATAAAGATGGACATGACCCCAGGGAGGAATATTCTCAAAGAGTACACATACAGTTATCACAGACCTCTACAGTACTATTTCAAAACTATTACGAATTTAAACATGAGTGTGACTAGACTAGAAGAGTGGGTCAGTCACAGAGAGAGTGAGCAAGGTCCAAAAAAGGAAATGGAAGACAAAGCCAGAAAAGAGTTTCCACTTTTTATGTGCTTAGAAATTACAAAATAAATAAGAAATTAAAAACCACTCATCTCTGAGTGGTTTTTAATTTCTATTTCTTATTTACTATCTCAGAGTTTAGTCTAGCGATGAGATCGTCTAGTGAGACATTTATCTTTTCTCCTTCACGAGACTCTAG
>JAYVLF010000043.1:0-3562 GCA_043759615.1 Minisyncoccota bacterium
CCATATACAGGTTTACCGACTATGTCTTTACCGATAGCTATGGTGAGCGGGGTAGAGTTTTTGAACTCTAGACCTTCTAGCATACTACGTAGTCCGAGAGTTTGCTTCTTTTCATTTGGAACTTCGATACCGACAAAAGGTTTGCCTGGGATAGGGGCCTGTATATGAACATTGCTAGCAGAGAGAGCCATCTGAAGATCGTCTTTTAGGGCTTCGATACGTTGAACTTTGACCCCAGCGGCAGGTTTGATAGTGTACTGGGTTACAGTAGGTCCGACTGTAACACTACCCATCTCTACCTGGACATTGAAATCCAAGAGAGTGTTACGTATAGTTTTCATCTTTGAGAGAGTGTCTCCAGCTGTACCTTTTGCTCCATCTTCCTCTAGTAGGTCTAGTGGAGGGGCGATGAACTTGCTAACCCTGTAGGCTTTCTTTTTGCTAGGAGTAATCACTTCCTCTTCTTCGTCTTGACTCTCGTCCTCCTCCTCCTCGTTATCTGTGTCCGTAGCATTAAAATTTTTGAACAGATCGTTACGAAGATCTTTCTCGTCAGCCACATCTTCTGTCTCCTCATCTTCTACTTGATCTTCTATTTCTGCTTCTAGATTTTTGAGTTTGACTTCACGCACACGTGGAGCAAACAGTCCTGAGAAGAAGTTAGTTATGCGACCAAAAAGTGTGAAGGTCGGTAGCTGAGGCATCTCTATATTTATGAGGTGGCGTCTACCAGTGAATATCATGAGACCAATATATGAGGCAGCGAGTAATATGATGAAGGCCGGCACTGCTCCCAAGAATTTGGCGACATAGGCAAATACTCCGCGACCGATTTGACCAGAAAAGTTCCATCTAGAGAGAGAGAGTATCCCTAGTAGTGGCAAAGTCACACACAAGACTCCTAGAACTTTGTATGGGTTCATCTCAGGCATCTTTGCTCTCCATAGTAAATAGGCAGAGTAAAAGAAAATAAATGGCAATATATATGATAGCCCTCCCACAGTATAATAGAGTCCTTCAAATAGCATGTTGCCTCCGTCACCTGATGAGTGCATGGCTCCAGAAAGTATGATGATCCCGACTATGGTTATGAGTATGGCTATGACTCCTAGGGCTACTTCGACGTTTAGGTGATTGTTATATTTTTTTGTTCGCATATATTACTGTTAATGTGTATATATTTTAGCATAGAAAATCTTAAATTGACTATATAAATACACAGTTTCTCTAAAGGACAGACAAAAACTCATCAAAATCAAAATGTCTTTTATAATCACATCAAATGTCCTTTATATTTCAACTTTTCTATTTGACTTATTTTCCTAAAAGACATAGAATGAAAACATAAAATATAAATAAATATTATGACCAATATACTCGCCAAAGACTTCCTAAAAGACGAAACAGTAAGCAAGCTATATAGAGCAGCGAGTCTCTTAAATGCCATACACAAAGTCTCCGAAAATGTGACCCTCGGAGTTAGTGAGAGTGGGGACATGAAGGATGAGAAAGTGGTACTGTTGGACTTTTATAAAAGACTAAATTTGGCTGGCGGAGAGATGTTAACCTCAGCACATCATCTAGCTAAGAGACAAAATATAAACACGAGAGACTCACTACTAAAAGATCTACTGTATATAACTAGTATGATAAGTTTGGCAAAGCAAAATTTTCACATGTCCGATATGAATGCGGAGCTACTAACCAGAGGGTGTCTATATCTCAGAGACATGGTTAATGGTCTAATCATAAAAGACGAACAGGAGACCCGTAGACCAGAAGTCAACATAGAAGAGGAGATAGAAAATCTAAAAGACAATAGTGAAAACTTAACTTCAAGGACAGAAAAATCAGAGACAAAACCTGAGGCAAAAGTTGAGGACAGGACTAGCTTCAAACTAAAAGACACAGAGAGAGATACGTCAAAATTCTCATCAGAGAGAGCAGTTCAGAAAATTTATAAGATAGAAAAAGAGGTGAAACCTCAGAGTGATGATAGGAAATCTAGTCGTAGAGACCAGGTTCTCGGCCTACTCAGCATAGAGCCTATAAGTATCAAGGATATATCTGAGAAGATAGTCGGATGCAGTGAGAAGACAATACAAAGAGAGTTGAACGCTCTCGTAGATGCGCGGAAAATCACTCGTATCGGTGAAAAACGCTGGTCCCGTTACACTTTGGCGAGATAGCTGTTAATCATGACAGCAAAACCCTATATACTTTATCCACAGCTGCAAAGCTTGAAAAGCCCTTGCAAATTTGGCTAAAAGTTATATAATGTATTGCAAGGTTGCGAAAGCACCTCAAAATTGATCGTTGACAAATAAATAATAGAAGATTAGTTTATTAGCAATAATAACAAGATTTTAAAAGCGCTATATTTTACTGGGGTATTTCTCCAGATGATACATAGAGCCTTTATTATCATTTGTTACGAGCAATTATTAAAATTGTAATGTAGGCACTAAAGTCGAAGCCACAAAAAATACATTACGACTCTACTAGACGACGGTGTAGCAGAGTATAAACAACTAAAATTTCATCTTATATGAATAAAGTCACAAAACGTTTTGCGGTTTTAGCCGCGTTGACAGGAGTAGTCGCTTCATCAGCTTTTTCAGCTAGTGCAGCACTAAACCTTCCAACACAAAACTGTTCTTATACATTCACACAGAATGTTAAGATCGGTTCAAAAGGAGCTGAAGTAATGAATCTCCAAAAAGTTCTAAATATGTTCCCACAAACTATGGTTTCTGCTTCAGGAGCAGGATCTATGGGTATGGAGACAACAACATTTGGTCCAGCTACGAAAGCAGCTGTTATCAAATTCCAAAATCTACATGCATCTGATGTGTTAACACCAGCAGGTCTTACAATGGGTAACGGTAACGTTTTCTCACTAACAAGAGCAATGCTAAATCAGATCTGTGGAGGTGTAACAACAACACCACCACCTGCAAGCAGTAATGTTGTTTCAAAATTATCACAAAACCAACCTACAAATGTACTGGTTGCAGGTCAAGCTACAGCTAGACTAGCAGACTTTACTTTTAATGGTAATGGTACAGTTACTAACGTTAAACTTATGCGTACAGGAGTATCATCAAATGATACACTTTCAAACGTATATCTATTTGACGGCGCTATGCGTGTAGCAGGTCCTGCTTCAGTTAATACTGACGGATCGATCAACTTTGGTTCAGTTTCAGGGATCTTCTCTGTAAGTGGAACAAAAACTATCACTGTTCGTTCAGACATCAAAGCTGGTGTTTCAGGACAATCAGTTGGAGTTAACCTAGTTGGTTACACAGTTATGGGATCAGGAATGGTAAATGATAATCTATCAGGTAATCAACTTACTGTTGCTAACGTAGTACTACTTACTGCAAACATAACAACTGTCAATTCACCAGCCGCTACTACAATAAACGCTGGAACAATGAATCAGACAGTATGGTCACACTCACTTTCTATCGGTACTCGTGCAGCAAAACTACACGGTCTTACAGTTAAGATGATCGGATCAGCACCAGTTTCTTCTCTTGCAAACGTTAAACTATTT
>JAYVLF010000044.1:0-6921 GCA_043759615.1 Minisyncoccota bacterium
AATAAAAGATTTTGTATATTTTTTATTTTGTGTTATAATCAATACACATGCGGTGTTGGTTTAGTGGTAGAATACCTGCCTTCCAAGCAGGGGACAAGAGTTCGATTCTCTTACGCCGCACAGAAATTTATAAAATAACAAAAACACTTGATTACTCAAGTGTTTTTTGTTGTTTCTAAGATAAGAAAATATTAGTTCAAAGCGTCTTTCAATGCTTTTGCAGCGGAGAACTTTGGAGCATTGCTTGCAGCAACTTTAACTTGCTCACCTGTCTTTGGGTTACGTGCCATTCTCGCGGGACGAGCTTTTGAAGTGAATTTACCGAAACCGGCAACACTAACTTCTTCTCCTTTTTTAAGAGTCATAACAATGCTACCGAAAACTGTATCTACTACTTGTTCGGCCTGAACTTTTGTAGATCCGAGTACAGCGTGAACTGCCTCTACTAGTGCTAATTTATTCATATGATTTTTTAGCTTGGATCGCTTTGCAGCTTTTCGCAAGATATTAATTTTTAAAGATGCGCGATTGCGCTTCCTACATTATATTCTATATAGGTTTTTTATCAATATTGACAAAAACCAATATACTACTTACTCTTTGGTTTGACTATGTTATCAACTATACCGTACTTTTTAGCCTCGTCTGCTGTCATCCAATTATCTCTATCACTATCTTTTTCTATCGTGTCCACCTTTTGACCTGTATTCTTAGCCATGATTTCATTTAGAAGCTTTTTTAGTCTTAGACCCTCTTTTAGATCTATCTCCATGTCACTAACCTTTCCTCTAGCGCCTGATGATGGTTGATGTATCATGACGGTGGAGTGGGGAAGTAGTGATCTTTTCCCTTTTGCACCGCTAGATAGAAGGAAGGCTCCCATACTAGCCTGCATACCTATGCCCACAGTAGCCACAGAACACTTTAAATGCTGCATAGTGTCATATATAGCTAGTCCGTCATAGACAGAGCCTCCTGGTGAGTTTATGTATAGCATAATGTCCTTTTTTGGATCTTCTGCCTCTAAAAATAGCAGCTGAGCAACCACAAGAGAAGCTGTGTGTTGATTAACCTCATCTCCTAGGAATATAATCCTCTCCTTTAGGAGTCTAGAGTATATATCATAGGCCCTTTCTCCATTCATTGTCTTTTCTATTACTGTTGGTATTAACATATTTTTGTTTAAAATTAAGTGTTTTTAATATGTTCATTATAACATTTTTGTAGGAAAATAAAAAAAGCCCTAAAGGTGTTAAGAATACATGCTTTAGGGCTTTGAAGAACTATTTAATTGTTGTAAATTTGAAAAAGAACAGATTTGTTGGGTGTTTTGGAACTATGGGTCTCGTAAGTTACATATAGACTATTTTTAATTAATGAAATTAATAATTGAAACTATTTGTGTGATTTTGAACGAGGAACCTAAGGTGCATTGAGTCAGATGAATTGTATTAGCTTTTTGCCGATAAACTATCGGTAGAGTGTCTAAATTTTAATTCCTTCCCTCTCTGTCCTTTATTATATTTTATATTTGTCCTTTATGCAAGTGCAATGACCACTCTCCCTGTGGATAACTTTTTATGCTATTATATTCCTATGAGACTTCATAGATTTTATATAGATAATTTAGAAATAGGAAACAAAATAACCCTTAACAATAAAGATAATTTTGAGACAATTCATCAAATAGTAAATGTTTTCCGTGCAAAAGAAGGGGATGCTTTTGTTTTTTTCAATTGTCTTGATTCTTATGATTATGTATATACTTTAAAAAATCTTAAGAAAAAGGAACTTACTTTTAATCTAAAAGACAAGTTAGATAAAACCCAGAATACTAAATCCAATAGCAAGATAACTTTGTGTCAAAGTATAATAAAGAAAGATAACTTTGAGTTGATAGTTAGACAAATGGTGGAAGCGGGGGCTCAGTCCGTGATACCTCTAATAACTGATAGATCTGAGAAGAAGTTACTAAATATCGAGAGATTAAACAAAATAATCATAGAAGCAACGGAGCAGAGTGGGAGGAACAATATGATGAGACTGGAAAATACTTTAAAAATAGAAGATGTCTTGAAAAGAGAAGGGGAGAAGATAGTCTTCGACACTCTGGAGAAGAGTGGTATTGTGAAAGATAGCAACATAGACTCTGACCTTTATCTCTTTGTCGGACCTGAAGGTGGGTGGACAGATGGGGAGAAGGAAATATTTGAAAAAAATAATTTTAACTTTAGAACCTTGCCTACTTATACACTCAGGGCTGAGACTGCTGCTATCTCTGCTTTTGTTTATATGTTAAAATAATATCATAATCAAAAAAGATTATTTATACAAAAAATACAAAAATATGAACACTACAACTTTAAAAATTAATTGGGACTTTATTTCTAGATTATTCCTTGGTTTATTATTCATAGTGGCTGGACTTGGTAAGATGATGAACTTTACTGGTACTGGTATGTTTATCGATAGTGTCCTGCACACAGGATCACTAACTTCACTAGTTACGGCTTTAACTATAGCGATAGAGGTGGGGGTAGCTGGACTATTTATCTTTGGTAAATATAAAAAAGATTGTATGGCCTATATCCTAATCGGGTTCACAGCTTTAGCTACTGTCATTTTTCACAATCATATTTCTGATCAGAACACTATGATCATGGCGCTTAAAAATCTAGCTATCATCGGTGGACTAATCTCTACCTTAGATTGCGTTCACAAGAAACGCTCTTAGTTTTTAAAGATCTTTAAAAAAATAAAAACCTGGGGAATATTCCCCAGGTTTTTATTTTGTAGTATTTTACTATTTTAGATTTTCTAACATCTGCAAGGTTTTCTCATTTGTTAGCATTTGCTCTGCATATGATTTTGCCCTGTCTTCATCCGCTCCATCAACTGCGGCCATGATACGTATAACTTCTACATCTATCTCTTCAGCAGTTGGTTTCACATTTTCTTTCTCAGCTATCTCGTGTATGATCAGCTGACTCTTTGCACGCTTCTCGGCAGCAGAAACAAAATCTTTACGAAGATCCTCTTCTGTCTTTTTGACGTTTGTCAGATACTCTGCAAAAGTTCCACCATATCTCTCTATGTCCATCTTCATCTGAGCCATCATGCGATCTATCTCAGACTCTATCAGCACCTGTGGTATGTCTAGCTTTGTAGCCTCCATCAAATTCTCAAGTATCAAAGTTCTTACTTTTTCTTTCTCAAGTTGAACTTTTTCGAGTGACATATTTGCTCTAACTTTACTTTTCAAATCTTCTAAACTTTTAAACTCTTCTCCAAAACTTTTTGCGAACTCGTCATCTAGTGGAGTGAGGTCTTCCTCTTTTACTTCTTCGGCACTATCCTTTTTGATACGTAGCTTTTGCAAATCTTTTAATATTGCATCTACTTCAGCGTCCTCAACCACTACATCCTTTTTGCTTTTGTTTGCATCTTTGGCTATAGATTTAAAATCTGGAAGAGCAACCTCTGGATAAACTTCCACGTGGGCATGATAAACAAAGTCTTTATCCTTTTCTAAAGTAACGACATGTATATGTGGGTGGCCGAGGGCTTTTATTTTGTTATCTACTACCACTTGTACATATGTATCATTGATAGCAAGATCCGCCATAGATTCTAATATCCCCATCTCTCCGTACTTGGTGATAATGCTATCCATAGGAGCATGTCCTTTACGAAAACCATCTATGTCTGCCACTTCTTGGAACTTTTTAAATCCTTTGTCCCAATACTTTGCAAAGTCTTCTTTACTAACTGTGATAGTTAACTCTAGTTTTGATCCCTCTTCTTTTTCTATTATTACTTTTGCTTTTATGTCTTTCATGTATTTCTTCTTGATTATTTTTCTAAGTTCTTGTAAAGTTCAACACCTTCTTTTATTACCTTTATAGCCTCTGCTTTGTCTCCGATTGTTGGTATCTCTACCACAAGATTTTGTATTGATTTGTAGGTCTCAAAGAAATGTTTGATCTCTTTTATGGTATGAGCGGGGATAGAGTCTAGGTCTTTCATCTCATCAAATCTCGGATCTTTTGCTGGGACTGCGATAATCTTGGCATCACTCTCACCACTATCTATCATATTCATAACTGCGAGAACGCGAGCTTCGAGCAATATGCCAGGCATCAGTGGGTAAGTAGTCAGAACCACAACGTCAAGTGGGTCTCCATCATGCCAATGTGTCTGAGGTACGAAACCATAATCAAACGGATAATCCTGAGCAGTTTTCATCACGCGATCTAACTTTATGAGTCCTGTCTCTTTGTCTAGCTCGTATTTGTTCTTTGAACCTTTTTGAATCTCAATGATAACATTGATGATATCATCTTTTTCTCCTACAAGAGGTTTTATGTCGTGCAATATATTCATATATTTTAATTAATTATTTTCCTCATCATCAAAATCTGCATCAGTAGAAACTGAATCGTCGGCAATGATGTCTATCTTGTAGCCAGTAAGTCTTGCTGCCAAGCGTACATTTTGTCCACCTTTTCCTATCGCGAGAGACTGTTCATCTTCTGTTACATATACTGTAGCTTTTTTCTCTTCTTCATTGATCTCTATCTTTGTAGGTGTTGCTGGCGATAGCGATTTCTTTACATACTCACTCACATCATCACTATACTCGATGACGTCTATCTTCTCACCATGTAGTTCAGAAGTGATAGCGTTAACCCTAACTCCGCGTTGCCCTACACATGCTCCCACTGGATCTATTTTCTCATCGTTACTCTTAACTGAGATCTTTGATCTACTTCCTGGCTCACGAGCAACTGACATGATCTCAACCACTCCATCCTCTATCTCACTAGACTCAGCCTTTAGTAACTCACTCAAGAATTTTGGATGTGTACGAGAAAGTCTGATAGCGAGTCCGCGTGGAGTATCTTCGATACTATACATAAATGTTCTCACTCTCGCTCCTGGTAAAAGTCTCTCGCCAGGTATCTGTTCCTCCATAGGCATCAGTCCTGATGTGCGGCCAAGATCTATGATCATCATACCACGCTCAACACGCTCAACAACTCCAGAAACTACAGTGTTAAGTTTGTCAGTATATTCACCACTAACAACTTCACGCTCACTCTCTCTGATCGACTGCATGATAACTTGTCTAGCAGTCTGAGCAGCGATACGCCCAAAGTCATCTTTCATCTCAAGAGGGAAGACTAGCTCTTCACCAATCTCCACGTTTTTCTTTAGTAATTTAGCTGTGTCTATCATGATGTGACGTTCTTCATTGTATCTGGGAAGTGCTGCACGAACATCATCCTCAGGCAAATCAACCTCTTCTTCAAATCTAACAGCGTCTTTGTCCACCACTATCTTAACCTGATCAAAGTTCATAACTCCAGCATCAAAGTTGATGTGGCATTTTACTAGTTGACCTTTTTCTCCGTATTCTTTTTGATATGCTGCAGCGAGAGATTTCTCTACAGCCTCTTTTATCTTCTCAAATGGCAATTTCTTTTCTGTGGTTAATTGCTCTAGTCCCACTTTTAACATTTTGATATCTATCATGATTTTTTATTTAATTTAATAATATATGAATATTTACAAAACGAGCCGGACATTTCTGTCCGACTCACTCTGTAAACTTCCTATAATATACCACATTTATCTATCAAAAACAAGTAGGGGGTACTTATAAATTTTGACAAACAAATGTTATCGTGATAGTATAAAACCGAATCAAAATAAGGAGTTCTTTATGTCACACGCAGAGATAACAATAGAAGAAGAAGAGCTAATAAAAACAGCTCTGAAGTACTTAAAAGAAAACAGGATCCGTAAAAGCCCTACAATAGCTGCCTGGGAAATGGTGCGGCACTGGGAAGAGCTTGTTTCCACATATGAGAAGGAAACCCGTAAGCATTTTTGGAGCAAGAGGGGACACTATCTGATAGAAGTTATAGTAAAAAGATACGTCCAAACAAAACCTTCAAAGAAGTAGATATTACAAAACAGCATCATGAGATGCTGTTTTTTATTTTTAAAAACTAATTCGTAACTACTCCATCACTGAGCCTAATAACTCTATCGGCAAGTTTACCGTACTCCTCTTCATGAGTAACCATGACGATAGTTAGTCCTTCGCTGTTTAGCTTTTTGAATATATCCATAACTTTAGCGCTACTCTCAAGATCTAGATTTGCTGTCGGTTCATCAGCAAATAGGATGCGAGGTGAGTGACATATAGCACGCGCGACTGCTGTACGTTGTTGCTCTCCACCTGACATCTCGCTCGGTCTATTTTTGTACCTATGAGAGAGGCCTACACTGGTAAGAGAATCTTCAGCTCTCTTCATGGCACGCGACTTTTCTAAACCTTGCTGCATGAGTGGTAAGGCGACATTTTCTAGAGCTGAGAGCTCTGGTATGAGAGAGTAGTCCTGGAACACATATCCGAGTTTATAAAGCCTAAAAAAGCTTCTCTCTGCTGCATCCATCTTTTCTGTGTTCTCATCATCTATCAATATAGTGCCGCTAGTAGGGTGGTCGAGTAGGGAGAGCTGATACATACAAGTGCTTTTACCTGCTCCAGAGCGGCCCATGATAGCTATGAACTCACCCTCCTTTACCGAAAGAGTTACACCCTTTAGCACAGTGGTAGTATCTTTACCATCTACAAAGCTTTTTACCAGATTTTTAACTTCTATTATATTATTTGTTTTCATATTTTTATTTTTATCTTCCTAGTATTGCGTTCAAAGTATTTTTCCTGACTACCATCCACGATGGTATCAGACCAGCAAATAGCGCAACAACTATGAGTATGCCGACACGTAGTAAAGTAGTCGAGACTTCAGCCACTAATATACCATCAGAAAATGGGAAATCTATCGGATGACTCACAAAGAAGGGCTTGATCACGTAGAAAGTAAGAGCAAGGCCAATAAATGATCC
>JAYVLF010000045.1:0-11611 GCA_043759615.1 Minisyncoccota bacterium
ATCGCTACTGGATTCCCAGGATCTGGCAAGAATAGAGAGAGTATGCGTGACAGATTAGCTGAGAGAGAAAATATCTCACTTCGTGCAGAGCCAAAGATAGATAACTCTCCTACTCTTCGTGAAGCTATCAGAGAATCAGAAAAAGTGGAAGACGCAGGGAGAATTGAAAACTCTGTGGACGAGAGTAAGAAAACTGAAGACAAAGTAGAAAAGTTCTCAAAAGAAGAAGCCAAGAAAACCAAAGCCCTCGAAGATGAAGACGAGGATGATTGGGGTTCACTTCCACCATTCTTAAAGAGAAATAGGAAATAATATAAAAACAAAAAGCTCAACAAAAACCAGACAGAAAACTGTCTGGTTTTATGTTATAATATTATTATATGACAAATAATAATCTAGAAATGAGCGAAAACATTTACGATCTGGTGATAGTTGGTGGTGGTCCTGCTGGCTGCTCTGCTGCTGTCTATGCAGCTAGGAAACAACTAAAGACACTCCTAGTAACAAAAGAATGGGGAGGACAGTCTATAGTTAGTGACGATATACAAAACTGGATAGGTACACCTCACATCAGTGGTACTGATCTGGCCAAAAATCTCCGCACTCATGTAGAAGAGTACGCTGGGAATTTCCTAACTGTACATTCTGGTAGCCTGGTAAAAGAAGTCAGAAATGAAAATGAGATAGTCACTCTCACTCTGGAGGACTCTAGTGTACATGAGGCTAAGACCATGCTCATAGCTAGTGGATCAGCCAGAAGAAAACTGGAAGCTATAAATGCTGACGTACTAGAACACAAAGGTCTCACCTATTGTGCCTCTTGTGATGGGCCGATGTTTGGTGATATGGATGTAGTGGTGGTTGGTGGTGGTAACGCTGGATTTGAGTCTGCTGCTCAGCTGCTAGCATATTGTAAAAGCGTAACTCTTCTCTCTCGTAGCGAACCTCGTGCTGACGCGATAACCGTAAATAAACTCCTCACAAATCCAAAATTTAAACTAGTAATAAATGCGATACCCAAAGAAGTACACGGTGAGAAATTTGTAAACGGGTTAACTTATACAGATACAACTACGAATACTGATGTGAAACTAGATGTCTCTGGTGTATTCGTGGAGATAGGACAAATCCCTGCCACAGACTGGTGTGGAAATATAGTAGACAGAGATGCTATCAATAAGATAAAAATTGATCCCTGGACTCAGAAAACTAGCGCCGACAATATCTGGGCAGCTGGTGACTGTACGAACATACTCTATCATCAGAACAACATCGCCTCAGGTGACGCAGTCAAAGCTCTCGAAGATATATATCTCCATATACACGCCTAAAGATTCTCGATGTTGGCTTTATTTCCAGATATTGAGAAATACACCGAGATAGTGAACAACTACATACAAAAAGAACACGTAGCCCAAAATACCAACCGTGATAGTGAGTAGCAATTTATTGATTATCTCATTTCTCCTTTTCTTAGCTTCGTCCAATATACAAATACCAGATCTTCTAATATAAAATACAAAAGCAACCATGAGGGCAGCGAATCCCACAAACCTAAATACCCATTTGTAAGAACCATAAAATATATTTGTCAGCTCACTTGCCACGCTCAGACTAACTATCCCGAGAGAAAGTAATATTATCGGAGAGAGGCAACAGAGTGAGGCTATGAAAACTGGAAAACTAGAAACCTTTAAGAGATCTTTAAAATTTATCTTTGCTGGCTCTGCATATATTATATTGTATTTCTTTTTTATTTCTTGTGACATATTTTATTTATTGTTTTAATAATTGAACATACTGAGTATACCCTTCTTTCTCCATGTCAGAGAGTGGGATGAATCTCATGGCGGCGCTATTCATACAATATCTCTTGCCGCCACTTTCTTTTGGACCATCTGAAAAGACGTGCCCAAGATGAGAGTCAGCTATTTTGCTACGTACTTCTGTACGACTATAAAAAAGAAAGTTATCTGTTTTTAATACCAAAGCACCCTCATCTACCGGCTTTGAAAAGCTCGGCCAGCCAGTCCCACTATTGTATTTATCTGTAGATAGATAGAGAGCCTCTCCGCTAACTATATCTACATATATACCAACCTCTTTGTTGCTATTGTATTCGTTTTCAAATGGAGGCTCTGTGGCCTCTTCTTGAGTGACCTTGTATTGCAAAGGAGTTAGAGTTTTTAATTTTTCCGACTTCATGACATCGCCAAATATTTCTTTTGTGGTCATACTCCCATCTTGCCAATGCAATCTGATAAATGAGTTCCTGCCGGAGGCTTCTCTGTACCCAGAATATCTAAAAGAGTTTTTGTCTTTGTAGTCTTGATGATACTCTTCGGCAGGATAAAAATTTACAAATGGCAATATCAAAGTGGCTACAGGAGCAGAAAACTTTTTGCTGCTGTTAATTTTAACTATACTATTTTCTGAGATAGACTTCTGCTCTTCTGTGGTATAGTACACAGCAGATGTATACTGATAACCTCTGTCTGCGAACTGACCATCTTTATCTGTCGGATCTATATGTTTCCAATACTTTTCTAAAAGAGTCTCAAATGAAACTAGTTTCGGATCATAGATAACTTGCACAGCCTCACGAGCCTTTACTTCACCGTTACTAACTTCATCATAATTTGGGTTTTCTTTTTCGCTGTCGGCATAGCCTGAGACAGCAGAAATTACTCCCGAGGCATGATTGAACTCAGCTTCTGTACACCAAAAGCACCCTCCCGCAAATACTACCTTTTCATAATTTTTGTTTTCTAAAATATTTTTGTCTATCATATATAATTCTGAATGTGAACGTTGATAATTGTTGTAACCCACAAAACTAACAAAAGAAACAGCTCCCAGGAAAAGTAAGTAAATTATACTTTTCTTTATTTTTTTATTCATAAATTTAATTCCTATCTTTTAAGAATTTGCCTAGCACTATTTTTGATAGAGACAGTATCGTAAGTATGATGACCTCGCTCATATAGCTCTGATGAGTAAAAGTTTTGTACACTACATCTAACAATATGATGATAAGAGTGACTATATACAGATATCTATCTGTCTTTGATCTTATATACTCGTCACGCTCATCTAGCACCTCTTCTCGCCAAATCATACTGATGTATAACATGATGATGACAGCGAAAATTCCAGAGATCATCATCCCGTCTTTTAGTACATCAAAATAATATAGCGCAAATGCTAATAAAATAACAGCCCCTAGTACATACTCTTTTATTTTTGTGTTTATAAATTTCATGATTTTATTTAAAATAAAATATCTCTTCGACATTCATTTTTAATGCTTTTGATAATTTTAGAGCGAGGCCTACAGATGGCTGATAGACACTCTTTTCTATGGAGATGATCGTTTGTCTAGTTACACCGACAAGCTCCGCAAGTTGTTCTTGGGAGAGATTGTCGGAGAGTCTATATTCTTTTAGTTTATTTTGTAATACTTTCAATTTTACTTTCTTGTGTAAGACTAATTATACCATGATCTTACTTTTTCATCATTGTCCCCGTACTCATCATGTCACCCTTCATCATCATTTTTGCCTCTTTGTATTTCATCAAGGCTTTTGTTGTCAGATTACCAAAGTATCCATAAGACACCATTTTGGGCATCTTCAAGTACCCTTTCTCGACCAGCATAATCTGAAGCATCTTAACATCCTCTCTTTTTGATTTGTTTGTAACCATCATGTACATCTCATCATTGAAAACCATCTTACTGTCCATCATCTCCATAGCACCAACTCCTGATAGAGAGATCATTGATAATATTATACCTGCTGTTATTTTTTTGATTTGCATATTTTATTTTTTAAAAATTTATGAGTAGATTTACTCATATGTAAAGTATACTATACACTGTTTTAAAAGTAAAGCACACTTTACATATGATTGTGTATAAATTATACTATACATGTTATAATAAGAGAAATCATGCAAAAATACCTAGCTACTACTTGGCGACTTTGGAAACTCTTAAAACCCTTTCACAAGGATTTTTATTTTCAGCTAGCTTTTATCATATTTGGCCAAGCTTCATCTATACTTTTTATATTCTTAACCTCAAAACTACTAGATAGTATAGTCAGTAAAAGTTTCCAGCTCGCCTTTAGCATAATACTGGTTTTCTTTATGCTCAAACTAGTTGACCTAGTCATATCTTTCTATGTAGACAAAAATGCCTTTGTTACCCTCGAGACAAATATGCAACAATACTTGCAAGAGTACTCTTTTAAAAAGGTTTTCAAACTTAACCCATCCCAATACACCGAAGACCACAGCGCTATCAAGTTACAAGTCATAAACAGAGGAGAATCTGCTGTGGACGATATAGTCTCAAAGTTAATACTAGAGCTATTCCCAGTCACTACTCAGATACTATTCTCACTGGTAGTTATCTCGTTCTACTCCAAGGCGATATTCCTCATATCTCTTTCTACGCTTATCATCTCTATATTTTGGTCTTATAAATTTTCAAATTACCATAGACCTTTTGTAAAAGAAAACATGGACAATTGGGATAAATTTCAAAAGATAAGGACCGAGTCTTTTCAGCATCTATACTTGATAAAAATCCTGTCCATCTCGGAGAGATTTGTTCATAGTTATTTGAGTAAAAGAAGAAAGCTACTTGATTATCATGTGATGACTTGGATGAAGAGTATCTATCACGCCACAAAAAGAAGACTCTTCTTCACCATCAGTCGCAACATCTCTACTACGGTGCTGATATATTTGGCTTATATAGGAGAGATAACTGTCGGAGGTATATATGCAGTTTGGCAATATATAAATAGCGCCTATGATCAAGTGCAAACCATAAACAGAGCCATGCGTCAGCTACCATTACGCTTTGTCGAGCTAGACAAATACCTCGAGATCATCGACAAAGAGCCGGCTTTTGTCGAAGAGTCTGATATCAAGTTCATAGATGGTGATATCACTTTCACGAACTTCTCATTCAAATATCCAAAGGGTGACAGTGATGTACTGAAGGATCTGAACATAACTCTCCCTCGCGGCAAGAAAATAGCCTTTGTCGGTCACTCTGGATCTGGGAAGACCACCATCACTCGCCTACTCCTGCGTGCCTATGACTACACAGAGGGAAGCATAAAGATAGGCAAAAGAGAATTGAAAGATATAGACGCTCACTCACTACGTACTGCTATCGGGTATGTGGAGCAACATGTCGAGCTGTTTGACGACACAGTCAAGAACAATATCCTCTTTGGTGTCTCAGAGAAGAATATGAACAAGGCAGAAAAAGATTTAGAGAGTATCGCTAAGCTCGCTCGCATAGATGAGTTTTATCATCGTCTCGGTGAAGAGAAATTTGATACCCAGATCGGTGAGCGAGGTATCAAGCTCTCTGGTGGTGAGCGTCAGCGTATCGGTATAGCTAGAGCCATCATCAAGAATCCGAGCATACTTATATTTGACGAGGCCACCTCTGCTCTAGATACGATAAATGAGAAGTACATAAAAGAGGCCATAGACAATGTGAGTCAGGATAGGACTACCATCATCATCGCCCACAGACTCAGCACAGTACAGAACTCTGATCTGATAGTGGTGATGGATGGAGGCAAGATAGTAGCCCATGGCACCCATACCGCCCTCCTAGAGAGCTCTCCGCACTATCAAGACCTAGTGAACCACCAATTGTCAGAATAGTCAAAATATGCTAATATATGGGCTACGGCCCCATCGTCTAATGGTTAGGACAGCAGGTTTTCAATCTGTTAACCGGAGTTCGACTCTCCGTGGGGTCACCAATTCGTGATGGCACGACAAACATTATAATATGGCAACATTACAAGAATATTATCTAAAAGACTTCTCTAGACTTTTATCTGCACATAAGGAGTGGGTACTTAAAAATAATACCGGAGGAGAATTAAAGATTACAACCAAACTTCACTTTGATTTTGATGCGAATGTATCATTTATATCTTTCTATATACCAAACTCAGAAAATGCAATGAGTATTTTTTCTTCATTATTAAATAAGTATGAAGATGTACTGCAGATGGGAAAGGATGTTTTAGTTAAAACAAAGCTACCTGGTGAGAATGAAATTTCTTCTGAAGATTTAAAATTTTCTGGAAAAATATTTTACTATTATGAGGGGGTGGTTGATCAATTAGAATTCTCAGAAATACAAACCACGGCAAAACAAAATGGATTAATTCTACATTATAGAGACATTAATTTTTCAAAAGAAAGGAGCAAGATTGAAAAACCAATCGCATTTATTTCTCACGATAGTAGAGATAAAGAAATTGCTAGTAAAATTGCAAACGAATTACAAAAAAGGATGTGTTCTGTTTGGTATGATGAATATTCATTAAAATTAGGAGATAGTCTAAGAGAGTCGATAGAAAAAGGACTAAAAGAATGTAAAAAATGTATCTTGATTTTATCACCAAATTTTTTAAAAAATTCAGGCTGGACAAAAACAGAATTTAACACAATCTTTACAAGAGAAATTATCGAAACAAAGAAACTTGTTTTACCTGTTTGGGCAGGTGCTACTAAGGAAGAAATTTATGAATACTGCCCCATTCTTGTAGATAGAGTCGGAATCAATTGGGATAAAGGAATTGAAGTTGTCACATCAAAAATTCAACAAGCAGTACTTGCCGAAGATTAAGTTTTAATAGAGTCACGAAAATGGTCAAAATGCTATACTAAAAACTAACAAATAAGCTTTGTGAGGTAAGGAATGTAGGAGATTCTATCTGTTGAATGCTCACATTCAACAGATTTTGTCTATCGTAAAGTCAAACCATTATTTTTCATTGTAAATAAAGTCTAAAGGTGCTATTATTCAACTAATTATGTCATCTAACTATGTAATATCTTTTCTTGAAAAAGAGGAGATCGAAAAAATTATCGACCCCACAGCAATCAAAGTTATCAGCTATCTGATTAATAAAACATCCTTCTCTCAACCAGAAATAATAGATTCAAATGAACCAATTGGTATACAAGTTACAAAAGAGTTTTTAGAGTCTTGGATTTCTCAGTCTTGCGGACTGCAAAAGATTGGAGCTGGCAACTACCCTATAGACGTCTATAAGTATGGTGAATTTGGAGCAGATGTTAAATCTGTATCTGCTTCAGTTGATAAGAATGGCATGTTGACTAATAAAATGTCTGGAGAATCTTCACTTGGGCAAAATTTTTCTGATGGGGATATAAATCTGGACACTCTGTTCAAAAAGAAAAATAAAATTGAATTATTAAGTAAGTGGACAGCTATACTTAAAGAGAAATTTAATAGACCTATTGATGACTTCAGTATTAAAGTTTTTTACTATTTTATTTTTATAAGAGCTGGTAATACTGTATACTTAGCTGTAGCTAAAGTTAATCCTAAAAATTTAGTTAATTTAACTGGTGGAAAAATTACTTCAGCTTCACTTTTTGTTAACAATTTTATAGAAGAAAAATATGGTAATGTTAAAATTTATAAAAGCAAGAAAAGGATGGAACTTAGATTGATTGCAAAAAAAATTGTTGAGGATAGACTTACTATATCATGGGATTTTAATGAACATAAGCCAACAGTTGCAAATCTTAGAGAGATTGTTATATCTGGAAAAATTAAAGGCCATTTAAGCTCAGAAATTAATAAATTCTTTAACCTGTAATAGCTTTTAGCATCTGTTTCGCAACCGCCTCTAAAACAGGAACACTTACTGAGTTTCCGAACTGTTTATACAATGCAGAGTCTGCTAGCTTAGGTAATTGAAAGTCTAGAGGAAAACCTTGTATAGAAGCACACTCTCTTGGTGTAAGTTTCCTTATTCCTTTTTTATCTTTTATAATCGGAACATTATGACCTCCTGTACCCATATTTGCAGTCAAAGTTGGAGAAACTCCTTTTTTATTTTCTCTCACATACTGTCTTCTCCATTGATAAACCTTACCCTCTTCTTTTACATCGTTTTTTAATTTTTCAAATAAGGGTTTACCATTGTAATAATACTTTGGATCAACATTTTCTTCTAAAATATCTGTGATTTTCTTTGTGAGTTTTACCTTTTCTGGAAACTCAAATCTATCACTATATTTCTTATTTTTAAAACCAACTATATAAACACGCTCGCGATTTTGAGGTATATTTCCATATTCCATGGTATTTAGTACTTTAAATTTAACATGATAACCAAGATCAGCTAAAGCTTCTTGTATAATTATAAAGGTCCTCCCTGCATCATGGCTAGCCAAATTTTTTACATTTTCAAGCAAGAAACCTTTTGGTTTTCTTTTTTCTATAATTTTTGCGATATCAAAAAATAAATTACCCCTATTCTTTTCATCACTGAACCCTTGTCTATAGCCAGCAATAGAAAATGCCTGGCAAGGGAAACCTCCTAAAAGGAAATCAAATTTTGGCAGATCATCTATTTCTATTTTTCTGATATCTTCAACCACTAATTTTGAAGTCTTGAAATTAAGATCATATGTATGTTTACAGTTTGCTTCAAAATCATTTGAAAAAACTGTTTCGAAACCAGCTCTTTCGAATCCAAGCCTAATACCACCCACCCCAGCAAAAAGATCCAATGTTCTTAGTTTAGTTTTTAAACTTGTATTTATTATTTCAGGTGCTAAATTATTGATATTTCTAATAACCTGAATAACAACACCTCTAACTTCAACCTCATCTCTAAACAGAGGTAGCATGTTTGCATTACTTGGTTGCAATCTAAATTTACTATCCTCTCTGTATAGTTTTTTTAATGTAGCACATTCATCATCTATTATGGCAACCACTGTCTGTCCATTATCAGCTGAAGATTGTTTTTTGATAACTACCGTATCTCCACTAAAAATCCCCTCATCTACCATACTATCTCCAACAACTCTAAGTGCATAGTAACCTTCTGGTGAAGGTATATACTCACTGGATACTGTTACATAATCATCTCTATTTTCAATAACATCAATTGGAAAACCTGCGGCGATAGTTCCCAAAACAGGAACTGAAAAAGATTTCAATTCTTTTTTAGTTTGTATAGATCGAGACATATTATTTTCTTTTTCTATATAACCTTTTTCTCTTAGAGAGCTTAAATGTTCATGTACAGTTGAAACGGCTTTAAGTTTAAATTTCTTTTTTATCTCCTCTATAGTGGGAGAGATACTATTTGTATCTATATACAAATTTACGAAATCTAGTATTTCTTTTTGTTTTTTTGTTAAATTTTGCATATATTATGTGTATTTCCTTATACACTAATTATACCGAAAATAGACCGAAAGTAAACATAGTTATTAACATAATTAAAAAAACACCTTCAAGATTTCTTGTAGGTGTTTTTGGTTTCGGTTTTATCAGCGAGTTCTGAGTTTTAGTCGATGCAAGACAATGGGAAGAGTCAATGCCAATACACTGAAGAGTGTCATGTAAATCGGGAACAACGCCTGACCTATAGTCCACTCAGAGATAGCAAGTATACTGAGTGCGCTAGCCAGTGAAAATGCTGCCCAAGGCAATAACACCTCATCTTTTGGCTCTTTCCAATTCTTGACAACTTGTGGATAAAGAGCAAAAACATCTACGACAATAGCTCCGATGAGTCCTAGCGTGGGAGAATTTGTAATTTGCCAGATGAAGATAGTCACACAGCATAGGCAGGCACAAATCTTGTCTAGCCTCCCCCACTTGTATTCACCATATCTAAGAGATAAAATCAAAATCACGACTGGATTTATCGCACCAGCTAAAATAGGAAGCAGTGTGTTCTCCCACTTTGAGCCACCTTGAAAGCTTGTGATCAAAATTATCATCCCGATGATAGATGTCAAAAGCCAAGTCGATGTGACTGGCTTTGAAACCCTTCCGCTGATTATCGCTCGTACATATGGATAACCACTCAGGAAAATGATAACTGCAGATAGCAGCCCCCAATTCATATTAAAACCTTGCATGATTTACCCTTTATTGAATATTTAAGAACATTAGTATTTCTACTTTCCTATGAAGGATAACATAAAAATCAATATTTTGTCAAAATGCTAAAAACTATTAACTCAGAATATAAATATGATACAATATATACATGCTAAAACTAATATACACTTACCTGCTCGCTCTACCTATCATCTTTGCTTTTGACATGCTGTGGCTCGGAGTATTCGCAAAGGACTTTTATGCGAAACTCATGAGTCCTATAGTTACTATCAAGTTCTACTGGCCAGCAGTGATGGCATTTTATTTGCTATATATAGTGGGTATATTTATATTTGCTATATATCCAAATACTGAGATATATGATATGAAAAAAGTTTTGATCTCAGCTGCACTGTTTGGATTCTTCTGCTATATGACTTATGATCTGACAAATCTAGCTACGATAAAAGACTGGTCACTAAAGTTAGCACTAGTGGATACTCTCTGGGGTGTAGCGCTCTCATCTTTCACAGCATTCGTGGCTTATAACATATACTTTTGGTTAAAATAATATGTTAGAAAATATATTTATAATCATATCGATAATTTTCCTTTATATTGGTTTAGGATTTTCCGCATCTGTCATCCTAAAAAGAAATGACATAGCTGACGTCATGTGGGGACCAGGAATTTTCCTAGCAGCTCTCACTGCATATATCTTGAGCGACTCTAGTAGAGTCTTGACCTTAGTCATAATCAGTCTCTGGGGGCTGAGGATATTTACACATATCGGTCTTCGGTTCTTGGCTAAGAAAGAAGAGGATTTTCGCTACAAAGTTTGGAGAGAGACTTGGAAATACTTTTATATCAGGAGCTTTTTGCAAGTTTTCTTGCTACAAGGTTTTCTGATGATTCTCGTTGCTAGTTCGGCCGTATACTTTTATCTAAAGAGTTTTGAGGGTAGCGGATTTATGTTTTTTGCTTTCTCGATACTTGCTCTTTGCTCTCTTATCTATGAGGCAGTCGCAGATCTTCAGCTTAAGAAATTCATAAAAGAAAACAAAAATAACCCAGATAAAAATATCATCCTAAGCAGAGGACTTTGGAAATATTCTAGGCATCCAAATTATTTTGGTGAGGTTAGTTTTTGGTGGTTTATATTTTTGTCTCTTGTTTCTGCTACATCAGCTACTGATATTGCTTTTACTCACTATCTAATACTAGCCATCTCTCCACTAACTATCAGTTATCTCATACTATATGTCTCTGGCATACCTCTGCTCGAAAAGAAATATATAGGCAATGAGAACTTTGACAACTACAAATCAAAAACTCCAGCATTTTTCCCAAACTTTTTCTTGTAGTTAAATTAGTACCCCTTTAGCCAAAGATTCATCATGTTTATTTCACTCTCTTGAGCTGTGATGATATCATTTGCAAACTTTTGTAGCTGAGGACTAACTGTTTTGTCTTGTAAAAGTAACTTTGCCATATCTACCGCACCCTGATGATGAGGTATCATGCCAGTGATGAAGGCTTTCTCGAGATCTTTACCCGTTCTCCCCCTCAGATCATTTACCATGTTACCCATAGTCATAGAGCCATGATCCATCATCATATTGCCTCCCCCCATATCATGCATACCATTCATGTTGCCCATCATGTTTGAACTCTTGTTTGTTGTGA